>JAUVET010000125.1 GCA_030594665.1 Methanosarcinaceae archaeon | reverse complement strand
ATCAATATCAAGGTAGCCGCACATAACAAAGCCCTTATCTGCTTTTATAACAAGAAGCGGTGCATTCTGCATCTCAAATTTAAGTCCGAGCGCAGTGCCATTCTCAAGTGTGATCTGTTCGATTATCATATTTCTCAGTTTTATTTTAATTTAACTATAATTTAAATTAACGTTCTGGCCCGAAACCAAACCATTTGAGAATTTCATCAATTGGGTCATACAACACCCTGGGTTCGGATGTTTCCTCCAATGCATCCGATATTGACGTTACATTATTATCCGGTTCTGGCGCAGGTATCATCAATGTCACATTACTATCCGGTTCTGGTGCAGAAATCTTCAATGTCACATTTTCGGTATAACCGATAGTGATCTTCCCTTCAAAACCAATTGTACCAATAAGCGTTGCAGTTCTGTTGTTAACTGTTGTTGTAGTATTCTCGATCCCCTCTGTGGAGGTTATATCGATCCCCGCAGGAAATATGATCGTCACATTCGTCTCAGGCTCGGCAAGGAACCAGATGTTTGTCCCAAGTTCTGTCAGTGACCGGTCAAAAGAATACATGACCTTGTAGTAATTGGTGGCTTCGCCGCGTTCGTACACTTTCCCAAGAACATCTTCGGAAATGGACGAATCGATCCCGGACAAATGTATAGCAGTTGAAGAATTATTGATCTTCACATCCATGTCGTTTATAATCGAATTATAAAATGTGTCTCTTGTTATTGAATCCACTTTAAATAGTTCCCATGCACTGACATAACCATCATCATTTCCTATATCGGTATCGATGTAGCTCTTATAGAACACAAAATTGTCATCGGTATACTGTTCCGTGTATTCCCATGTCATACTATCGTTACTCACCGTGATATTGTTCTCCCAGTTGAAATCCGCGCACGCTGTTGTTGACAATAAGACAATTGCAACTGCCATTAGACAAACAATGCAGACGGGTTTCATGATATATCTCTTATTGATCTTTGTCATTTAGTGAATATCTCACATCCGTCCTCTGTGACAATGACCGTATGTTCAGCCTGGGACACAAGCCCGCCTTCGACTTCTTTTAATACAGGGTACGACGCCACCGTGCCTACTTTCTCAAGTTGTACCAGCGAAAAATCAAGTTTGTCGGATTCAAGCCACCTCTTTGCAAATGGCAGTGTTTTGTACTGCTCCATTTGTTTCAGGAGTTTTCTTGCAGCAGGCAGACGGACCGGTTTATTTCCGACCACATGATATATCTCTGCCCATGAACCATCTGCCACTTTGCCTGCTCCATCCGTTGCAAAAGGTTCTATCGCAATAATATCGCCTTCGCTGAGAAGAACCCCATGTTCAATGTGCTTGTTCGGAATACTTGGCGGGGTGTGTGTGAAATATTGGGCAAGCCCATGACCTGTAAGGTTCGATACCGGCTTAAGACCATATCCTGTGATCGTATCTTCAATTACTGCCCCTATCTCTTTTGTATCGATCCCGCTCTTGATAATGTCGATCGCTGCATATAATGCATCTTCTGAGGCTTTCACGATATCGGGATTGCCTGACAGGTCAACGGTCAGTGCTGCATCGGCAATGTAGCCATCGACATGGACCCCAAGGTCCATTTTAACCATGTCATTTCCAAATACGGTCTCATCACCGGCAGAAGGAGTTGCATGTGCAGCCTCCTCGTTGCGTGAAAGATTGCACGGGAATGCAGGTTGTCCGCCAAGTTCAATACTTCTTTGCTCAACGAACTCTGCAACATCAAGAAGTTTTGCACCAACCTTTATCTTGTCTTTTGCTTCCTCCCTGACCTGTGAGAGTATCTTTCCGGCTGTTGTATATTTTCCAATGATCTCTTCGATCTCCTGAAGTTTATCTGTCATGTCTTACCTCTTAGTTGCTACCATATTTACTACCATATTTGCTAAAATGATTATGAATTATTGTATCAAACCTATACTACAAATTCTTTTTCGAATTTGGTCAGGTTGTTGTATCCGTCTTTTGTCACAACGACCATGTCCTCAATGCGTATCCCACCAATATCAGGATCATATAATCCCGGCTCGATCGTGATGACGTTGCCTTCCTCCAGAACATAATCGTTGTCTCCCACATTTGGAAGTTCATGTATGTCAAGACCGACACCATGTCCGGTGGAATGTATGAACCCGACCTTCGAGTTGTTCCGAATGGTATAGTATCCCATTTTTTCAAATGTATCGCAGACCGTATTGTGTATATCACTGCACCTGGCACCGATCTTAACCTGTGAAAATGCTGCATCCTGTGCTGCAATGACTGCAATGTACATATCAGCCAGTTCTCTGGATGGTTTTCCTTTGAGAACTGTCCGGCTCATGTCTGCATAGTATCTTCTTTTTTTGCTTCGTGGGAAAATATCGATGACTATCGGCTCATTTTCCAGCATCGCACCTTCGCCTTCCCAGTGAGGATTTGCAGACTTTTTACCACAGGCAACAATCGTGCTGTCTGCCTCGCATCCCATGTCAAGAAGCGTATGTTCGATCTGTGCGCGTATATGTTCGGATGTCAGGGTGTATCCATTGTGATACAGGACACCATCTGTTACAATGGCGTTTTTTATCAGGTCAATTGCAGACTGCATTGCTGTTTCGCATGCATCCTGAACAGATGTGATGTGTTCTATCTCAGTCTCATCCTTTTTCATCCGCATCTCACGTAATGGGCTTTTTATGGGCATGACCGTAAAACCCTCTTCTTTGAGGGTCTGCGCAGTAAACAGCGGAAAATGGCGTGGAACTGCTATCTTCTTGATCCCTTCCTTTTGCAACAGTTCTGCAAGACAATCTACATACCCCTGTGCAGGGTCGCCTCTTGCTTTCACTTTTGATTTGAAGTCATATTCATCTGTTGTGCGTATGTCGGATATACGCGATTCCATTTCTGCACGCCCGCGCTCCATTTCCGATAGAAAGAGAATCTCATTTGCATTTTTTGTTTGCAGGTATGTGAAGGAATCGGATGCAAAGAACCTTGTTGCATAATACATATCGGCATCATGCGAATCTCCGGTCATCAGGAATGCATCTGCCTTATTCATTAGTATCGAGGGAGTGATATCGATGGTTATTTTTTGTTGTTCCATGAAGTTTAATTTGTTGTTAATAGTACAAATCAGTTATTGATGCAGGAATCTCCAAATGGGATTTGTTTTCAATTTTTTGGTAACATTCGGCCCTGGGACAAAATCACCCGATCTGCAATTCCAAACCCAACCATGCAAATTTCATATCTGCAAAAACGATACCACTTGAAAACCGTTTTGTATTTCATGTTTATAATTGAAAAGGCTCAATACATCGTGAACGATTTCAGTTGTCATCCTCGCCCTCTCCTGTATATTGTTTTAATATTGAAAGCCCTGCTTCTGTGATCTGGTATTTCTGTGATCGGCTCTTGGGTTTTTCTGGAATGGTATATGCGATAAGATTATTTTCCAATAATCCTGAAAGTGCCTTTCTAATGCTTCCAGAAGGTGTCGAGTGCCCTAATAGTTGTACAATCTCTTTCGTGGACATTGAATTATGAACACATCCTGATAAGATCGTGATTTGTGATTTGTGATTTGTTCAATTCGACTCTGGCCTCATCATGGGACAAATATGGGACAAACATGGGACAAAATTATGTATATCTAACTTTTTGTGGCGTACCCTCTCGTTTTTTGCCCTAACAGTTTAGCTTCATCATATATGGAATAAGTTGTAATAAAATATGTATTATCCTTGTATGCAGGGTAAGGTTTCATGCTTTCAATTGTCATCCTCGCCTTCTCATGCATATTGTTTTAATATTGAAAGCCCTGCTTCGGTAATCTGGTATTTCTGTAATTTGCTTTTTGGTTTTTCTGGAATAGTATAGTTAATCAAATTGTTATCCATTAATTTAGAAATTGACTTTTTGATGCTTCCAGAACGTGTCGTGTGTCCAAAAAGTTGTATGATTTCTTTGATGGAAAGTGGATTGTAAGCACATTCTGATAAGATTTTAATCTGTGATTCATTCAATTCATCATGAGCCTCGTCATGGGCCTCGTCATGGGCCTCATCATGGCCCACGACTTGGGCCTTATCATGGGACAAAAATGGAATATATTGTTTTAGTATTGAAAGGCCTGCTTCTGTGATCTGGTATTTCTGTAATCGGCTCAGAGGTACTTCTGGGATGGTATATGTGATGAGATTATTTTCCCTGAGCATTGCAGCAGCACCTTTTAGATAGCCAGTCCCTCCTTTTAATTCCAAACGTCCTGCAATTTCAGAGGGTGAAAGTGGGCCACCAACACATTCCGATAAAATTTCAACATGGATTTTATCCAAACTTACTGTGTTATCAACTCTGGCCTCGACTAGGCCTTGACTAGGCCCCTGACTAGGCCCTTGACTAGGCCCCTGACTAGGCCCCTGACTAAGCCTTTCACTTGACTCTTTTACTTGAGACTCAGAATGAATTGGTAAAACCGTTATGAAATAACTCCTGTCATCGTCGGTCTTGAAAATAGGTTCGGGTGAACCGTTGTGTTTCATGGCATTTCGGATTTTCCTAAATCCGGTATTTCGCCCCTCGGTAAGATGTAGTTCTTTCAGTAACTCCCCAATTCTGCGATTACGGTATTTTCTTGATGTGACTATTTCTTCCATCAGGTTGTCCTTATCAAGAGGAGGTAGAGGTCCCGGGAAACTTAGAATCTCTATCCTGTCTATCTCAATCCTGACTTCTACAGGTTCAGCTATCTCGTAGCTTTTATGGTACACTGCATTCACAAGAGCCTCTTCAATAGCCACATATGGATAATTGAAGTAACGGATGGCTTCTGCCCTGTCGGGAACCTTTTGTACCGTCTCAACCAAAAAAGTGTTATTGATATAGGTAAGGGCAGAAACAATCTGTTGCCTCAGGGGGCCCTTGAATATTTTCTCAACGAATCTATCTCCGGCATCATCCTTAAACTCAACAACATCGATCTGCGCCTGGCTGAAAAACTTATGGGGTGCATCATTAAAGAACAACAAACCCACATTCTTTGGTCTGACAAATTCGTTGGGACCTTCAACAATACTCATCCTTCTGCAAAGATCAACAAATGGAATTTCGTCTGCCTCAGACAAAAGATCACTTTCAATCTCCGCAAGATGAGCCTTGATAAGTGTGAAGTTCAAATCCGTAATACTTGAATTCTGATCGATCCTATCATCAAAAGGAACCGTTCCTGCCATTGACACCAATTCCTTTTCATCCTCATGTTTTGCCCGAACCGTATTTGAAAAACGCCTGACGTAATACGCATATTCATTCGAAACGCCGTTCTTCTTTGCGCCAAGAGATATAGGAGCCTTGTACGGGCTGGTTGTCCCACCCGGAACCCAGATAATAAGGACATGCTTTTCTTGAATCACCACAGGCTGAACAATCGGAAAATACACAGGGCGCAACTG
>JAUVET010000129.1 GCA_030594665.1 Methanosarcinaceae archaeon | reverse complement strand
TGACGATCAAAGAATATGACAGGACGTTTATGACCTACATTCTGGGGTATCCGAATTTTGAGGTTGAGAACAGCTTTCAGTACGCTCTCCTGTGCAGTTACAGCGGCACACAGGTCGACGGTTATCTAATCGATCTGGTCCGGGCGCTTCGAAATGACGATTTTGAGACGTTCTTTGATGTCTTGAGGATATTTTTTGCGGATATCCCCTATGATCTTCATATAAAGAAAGAGAAATATTACCAGACGGTTTTTTACCTGGTATTTTCCCTAATCGGACTTAAGGTGGAAGCTGAAGTAAAAACAAATAAGGGCCGGATAGACGCTGTTATTATCGATAAAGACATCTACATCTTTGAATTCAAATTCGATGGAGACAAAGATACTGCTCTGGACCAGATCAAAGATAAAAAATATTTTGAGAAATATCAGGGCGGCGGTAAAAATATCTATCTTATCGGCGCTGCGTTTGCGGACAGGAATGTGGACGATTGGGTGGTTGAAAAGCTGTAGCTGTTCAGGGAGTTGAGAGTTCGGTGTCTGGAAAACGACCGAATAGAAAACATCTCTGAACGCTGAACATGTGCAATTATTAATCCACGGGGTATGATGAGATGATCGCATGCAGTCGGCACAAGTTCATCATATATTCAGACACGGATTGGAAGTTTCTTTTCTTGTATTTGTATAGCTGCGTAAATTAGATTGACTCATCTGAAAACTGAGCCAATACAACCTCCACAGGCGGCGTATTCCAAAATTCACCCACAAAAAATACACTACCCAAAACTCATTAAACAACCACAAAGAGCGCAGAGTTGCAAATCGATATGCAATCCGCCCATGTCGTTAACCAAAATACTAACGCGGAGCGCATCCTGTGCATCCAGTTCATCCTGTCAAAAAACATCACAATTTACACGCGCATTAACCCGCCGCAGGTGGCATTTTCCAAACAGTATGAAATAATATATATCGATCGAATTAATATGAATTAGCGAAGAGCCACAAAATATACTATGTGAAAATGATTAGAATGTGCCGCGCTACGCGCGTGCAGTAGCACTGTTTTTATCCCAAACTCGTTAAACCACCTGCGCCACAACACAAGTGTTAACGGTGCACCAGCTAAACAAATACGATTATTGAAAAAATAAAGAAGCGGGCCAGAAGGGATTTGAACCCCTGGCCGATGGATTAAGAGTCCACCGCTCTGCCTGACTAAGCCACTGGCCCACAATGTTAATTTTAATGTTAATTTTAATTTAAACTTTAATTTAAACTTTAATCTAAAATGATCGATTTCGAACGATAAGGAAGGTTGAACGACTCCTTAACGTATTGTCATAATATATACATTTCGGGTGAGAGCCAGGTTGGATTCAGTCATAATCGGATGACACCAATCGCAATCTTTTTACATCCAAAAAACAATTTGAGTATTGTCCCATGAATCGTGATGCAACAAACAACGGATCAAGTATGCTGGAGAAGATGCAGAATGTCTTTTCAGGGCATGATGAGATCGTAGCGGCATATTTATTCGGCTCATACGCAGAAGGTTATGCAAGAGACGATAGTGACATCGATATTGGATTGTTGCTTTCTGATAATTCAAATCTAGGGGCAATGTATCCTGTGCATGTTGCAGGGGAACTGGAAGATGCGGCAGGTACAAAACGAGAGATGGATGTGCGAATACTCAATAATGGTACACTCAGGTTTTTGCACCAGGTGCTAAAAGGCAGACTCCTATTTTGCAGGGATGACAAGAAAAGAGTTGATTTTGAAACTTCTGCTATCGACAGGTATCTTGATTTCAAACCTTTTTTGGATGATTATGATAGGATGCGCAAAGAGAGGTTGTTGCATGTTGGATAGGGAAACAATATCTGCAAAGTTTGACATCATTGATAATGACCTTGAGTTCCTTCAAGAATTTGAGGGAATGGATGAAGAGGATTTTGTGGGCAGTTACAAGAACGTACAGGCTGTAAAATATTCCCTATTGGAGATCATTGAAGCATGTATCGATATTGGGCACCATATCGTAGCATCAAAAGGATTTGGAAGGGCAGAAAGGTATCGTGACATATTTCACATACTCGGTGAGCGTGAAGTAATTAACTCTGCACTCGCATCCAGATTAGGGGATATGGCAGGCTTTAGGAACTTACTTGTTCACAGTTATGGGAATATTGACAATATGCATGTTCTTGAGATTATCAACACCGAATTGGGAGATGTACTGGAATTTGAAAAAATTATCTTGCAGTACCTTGATAACGAGTGAGCTATCGTTCTTACCCCTCACTCATGCTTGACCACACACTTCGAAAGCCCCATAACCTCAACCATATCACTGTTATCAGGACTGTGCACGATCATCTGGCCTTTCTTCAAATAAGGTATCCGCTTCTCATACTCTTTCCGGACCTTCAGGGCACTGATCGCCGCATCGTTGGTCAGGTTCAATATCACCCTTGTGTTGACCTGTTTGAACACCGTATCATCAATATCCTGAGGGTCCTGTGTTATCAAAAACAACCCAAGTCCTTCCTTTCGCCCTTGACGCGCCGCATCCGCAAACTTTGAGACGATCTTTTTCGAATGCTCGCCCGATGCCTTTGAAAGATACCGGTGCGCCTCATCCAGCGCAAGTATGATCGGGGTATCCTTGACAGCCACATCACCGGAAGTGCTCAGTTTGTTATCCACCACCTGCGTCATCAACGTAAGCACGATCAGGTCGCGTATACGCGATGAACTGATATACTCTGTCGGGAACACACTCACCTGTCCAGGGCTGAACACTTTTCCAAGTATCTCCGTGATCGGAGTCGCAGGCTGGTCGAATACCTTCCTGAGTGCAGGATTCCTCACCCTTCTGACAATTCCATCATAGGAAGCCTCATGTATCTTATTACTGTCAACATAGGCCATTCTTGTACCTTCATCGTCGATGAGGTCCACGAATCCATTGTAGGTATGGCTGCCGCTTTTTTTGAAATAATCCTCAACCAAAAGTTCAAGTCCTGTATATTGCAGGTCAGTCATTCCGACAGGCGTAATCAGCCACAGGTTATTCCTCACAAGTTCAAAAGGAATGGTAAATTCCACCTGCTCGGCCCGCGATTTTCCATCATATGAATGACCTGCCACTTTTGCCACAAACGTCTTTGTATTTCCACAGCGCCCGAAATCCACATTCTCAGACCTGAAATTAAACTCATCACCCGCCGCAATTTCAGGATTGTCCTCAAACATCTGGGAATACTCATCCTGCGGGTCCATGATCACAAGACACGGATTCCTGCTCTTGCTCTTATCACTCCGCAACTGGTACCTGTTATTTTCGTTCATGAACTGGCGGATTATGTTCTTTGTCAGGAATGTCTTTCCAGTACCTGTACTTCCACACACGAGTATGTGCCGGAACACCAGTGGGTCGCCCATCGAATAATCATTCCTCAGATAATAAGGTACAGTAGGCGGCACCGCATTTGTCCTTACAACTTCACCACCAACACTAAGGTGTCCCAAAAAGATACCTTCTTTCGGAATATTGAGACCTGTCTGTATCTTGCTTTTGTCTGTTACAGGCAATATGGGGGTATTCGGACGTGGTATCCGATCAGCCATCCTGCGCACAAGCTCAGGTTCATTGCCACCCTTTTGGTCATATAGGATGCAGATCGGATCAAGGAGTGCGAGGAACTTGTAATCCACCTCTGTCGTAGTATTGGATTTCAGCATCCTTTTTGAGTGTATTTCTGTCGCATCATCGACCTCGAATTCCTGCAAATACTGCAATTTCCAGATGCGGGCAAACATATCCTCATCACCATACGGCACCATCACATACGTACCAAGGCGCACATCCTGCCTGCGTGTAGTTGCGATATACCCTGTGATCCGCGCACCCGATTCTGTTATCTCAAGCGGCTCGATGCCTGTTGTGACGATCCCGAATGCATCTTCCGGATCATCCGTTTCGTTATTCATATCAGGTACATATTCTTCGAATTCCGGCACATCCGATGGTTCACCAGTTTCTGCGGACGTGTCCGCTCCCTTTGGTCCCTTTATATCATCAGATGCGTATGCCAGAATGTCATTCTCATCATCGTAATTATCCTCAATCATCTATCTCACTCCAGCGTAGATCATTATATCTCGTATCAATATTCAAACTATCAAACTGCTTAATTATCTGTTCTTTCTCGCTCAATCGTATCTTTGCGACAGAATCCGCTTTTGACAGGGTTGTCGGGAATCCGCTTACACAAAGGTCGTACAATATCTTTTGTGTTATCATGTTCCGCATATCTTCATTCTTTATGATCCCGTATGGCGATTCCACCTTAAAGACAACACCTGTCATGGGCACATAGACCATGAAAAAAGTGAGGGAATAATCCTCCCTGTCATATTTGTGGTCAACCGACCCTGCAACAAGCGGGGATGTGCTGTTTAACATCCTTTCATAGAACTGGTTCGGCTGCATGAACCAGTTGGTATATGTGATGTACCTGTTGTTTTTCCGGTCATTTCCCTTGTCATCTCTCCTGTTTTCCCCTTCGCCATTTCTCCTGTTTCCCCCTTCGCCAATTCTATCAAGAGAAAGCGCATTCTTGAAGAACTGCGCATCCAGTACCCAGGGAATATCCACCCTGCCACCCTGTTTTTTAATGGTATCCATGATCTGCATATCTTCGGGGTTCTTCACAAACCCGACAATTGGTATCCGGTTTTCAATGTGATGGTCCATGATGTCAATATAATTTTGAAGTATCTTCTTTGCATGAGGATCATATCGGATCTGGATATCGTCGGATTCAACGACCATCCAGTACATCAACTGCTTTGGATAGATCGGACCGTCCATTATAAAGAAACCATCCTTTTCAAGTCCATTCATTGTCCATAAGATATGTTCGGATTCCGAAAGGTAGATCGCAATATTATGCACCATGCGCTTAATCCTCTTGTTCAGGAGCCCGGGCTGGATGCGCACGATCTTACAACGCCCTTCACCTTCATCGAACATTTCCCAATCGTCTGTCGTGTTGATGGTAACCTTGCTGCTCGGGGAATAAGTGGCTGATACGATAGTCCTTTTCCTGTGAAGGTCGAGGTCTGTGGGCGTTGACGCAAGTGCACAGTGGCAAAAATCCACCAAAAGCCCGTTATCAAATGCAAGCGGGTTCGTACTTCCGCTGTCGCATGAATAAGTTATTTCGAACGGGTCGCGGGAGAGTGCCATCCGGTCTACATTTACCTTTGAGCGCCTCAAGTCCCCGATGGACCTGAGTACAACTTCTCCTTCATATCTCAGTTCACGGAGCAATTCAAAAAGATCGGATGCTGTCTTTGTATCTTCATTATCCCTGCAAAGGTCGATACGGTGTGCAAGGTT
>JAUVET010000163.1 GCA_030594665.1 Methanosarcinaceae archaeon | reverse complement strand
ATATGGCGGGTTGTGACAACTTATTATGCACAACGTCATAAGCACCGCAACCCTGCATTGGAGCTTGAACTTCCTGATACACCTGAATATTCACTTTGTTTTGTTGAAGACATCCTTAACAACCGGATTTCAAATTCCCATGATCTGAAAACATATAATGATTTGAAACTCCTGCAACTGGGTTGGATATTTGACATAAATTTTGCCCGGACATTCCAGCATATTCAACAAAGACAGATTATTGAGAAAATCATTACCACCCTGCCTGATACTGAAGATATACGAAAAATTCAAAACCATTTAAAAGAATATCTGGAGAAAACAGGTAATTCCTGATCCAAAACAGGCAGATGGCGCGCGTCTTTTGTGCTCGCTTCTAAGTTCGCACCCCGCACCCACCTCGTTGCCTGTGTCCAGACCGCGCGCAGTCGGCATGTACGTGTTGATAGGGATGCGCCGCCGGCTCGATTGCAAGGATAGTAAAGGATGCAGACACGACAAGGTAGCGGATTATGACGTGCGCGCAAGGTGCGGAGTATGTAAAACGGGGCGGCTAACACATGGAGCGCGACGTATTCCTCCGTCACAAAGCAAAATGTGCATCAAAATTTCAAATTAAACACCGCTAACATCGCGTGCGTGTGGAGGCAATGGAATGCGCCACCTTCGGCGGGATTGTTGCTTCGGTTTGGTATCTAGCCTTAAACACACTCATTCCTTTTTTCCAGCATCGCTTTAACAAGTGCCTTGAAAGGCGGAGATGGACGACCGGGTCTGGACTTGAATTCAGGGTGGAACTGGGATGCAAAGAAGAACTTATTCTCAGGTATTTCCACAATTTCCATCCTGTTCTTGTTCTTGCCTGAAAACACTGCACCTTTTGCTTCTATCCTGTCAATAAAGTTCGGATTTACCTCGTACCTGTGCCTGTGTCGTTCAACGATATCACTGGCTCCGTAGATTCGTTCTGCGATCGTTCCGCTCTTCAATGCCGCATCATAGTCACCAAGGCGCATTGTTGCACCCATGTCAAGCACACCTTCCTGCTCGGGAAGAATATCAATCACGGGGTAAGGGGTATTTTCATCAAATTCAGTGCTGTTCGCACCACTCAGACCAACGACATTCCTTGCAAACTCAATAACTGCAAGTTGCATTCCCAGACACAGTCCAAGGTATGGGATATCATTCTCCCGCGCATACCGGATTGCAAGTATTTTGCCTTCAGTACCGCGTTCCCCGAAGCCGCCAGGAACAAGTATGCCGTCGTATTCGGACAGACCTTTCACTGTGTTCGGATCATCCTCAAGCGTCTCGGCGTTTATCCAGGTAGTATTGACATTGCAGCCACACTCGATGGCAGCATGTTTTATGGATTCACGAATACTTATGTATGAATCTTCAAGATGGGTGTATTTTCCAACGATCGCAAGTTTAACCTCATCTGTTATGCTGTTCATGCGAGTGATCATATCACTCCATGATGTGTCTTCACCCATTGTTTTGAGGTTCAATTTATCCATCAAATAATCGGTGAGTCCTTCTTTTTCCATCAAAAGCGGGACTTCATAGATGTCTTTTACATCATGTGCACTCACCACAGCATTTTCTGGCACATCACAGAACAGCGCGATCTTTGCTTTTGAATCATTAGTGAGCGGTTCTTCACATCTGGCAACAATTACGTCAGGAGTCAAACCAAGTTCCCTCAATTCTTTTACAGAATGCTGGGTCGGTTTTGTTTTTTGGTCTCCCTGTGCATCGATTGGCACCAGTGTCACATGAAGGAAAGCAATATTATCTTCTGCTTCTTCCCTGTGCATTTGTCTGACGGCTTCCAAAAACGGCATACTCTCAATATCACCAACAGTACCGCCGACTTCGATCAGGCAAATATCTGCACCACTTTTTGCGGCGACTCTTCGTATGCGATCCTTGATCTCATTTGTGATATGGGGAATGATCTGAACGGTTTTTCCAAGATATTCGCCTCTTCTTTCCTTTGAGATTACTGACTGGTATATCTTACCGGTTGTCAGGTTGTGATCCCTGGTAAGTTCGGTATCAAGAAAACGCTCGTAGTTACCAAGGTCAAGGTCCGCCTCTCCACCGTCCTTTAATACATACACTTCACCGTGCTGGAACGGGCTCATCGTACCTGCATCAATATTGATGTAGGGATCGATCTTGATGGCTGTGACTTTATGCCCTTTATTTTTCAGGTTTCTTCCGGTAGAAGCAGTTGTTATTCCTTTTCCAAGCCCACTCATTACTCCGCCAGTTACAATTATGTATTTCATATGAATTCAACTACCTCGTGATTTTTATTTAAATATTGGAAGTTTAATGATCAAATATGCTATCAGTGCTGTAAATAAAATGGAAACTGCTGTTGCCACATAAAAGATCGGGAATTGTAATGTTGGGTTAAACGTTATTGGCTCAATGTTTACTGTTAATACAGCCTTCACAATAAAGTATAATGCGATCAACAAAACACTTACTGCACCAAGTAACGAAACTGATCTTGGTGTCAACGAATCTAAAATGCCGCCAAGTAGTTGATTTGACATTTCAGAAAATTGTATATTCCAGTCATTTTTCCCATTAGATGGATTGTTGTCGTATGATGTTACATGTGGAGTGTACAGATCATCTGCTACTTCCACTTCCATTGTCCCATCATCTGGATCTGATATGCCGATCTTAAGATTGAAACTTTCTTTTTTGGAACCATACCCTACTGCAACATGCATTTGACCGCTATTGAAAAGCCTTCCACCAGGAGGAATGCGCATAACTACAGGTACGTATTCCTCATGTCTAACATAAGGATTGTCATCTAAAAGAGTAACATTATCTGCGAGTGATTCACTTGTAGAAAGGTGAACATGTGTTGGTGAACCGTAGTTGATAATAACTATTTCAGAACTGCTCTCACCGCCGGGTGACAATGGAATCTCAACAGTATCGGTATCAAATTCAATGGAGTTTACGCTAAGCCTGTTGATGTGCACTTGTTGCAATTTAGGCATCCTCGATTAGTTTATTCCCTCAGGTCTGGAGGGAGCATGTTTGGAATCCCGTCTTCGATTGGATAATGCTCATCGCATTTGGAACAATATATCGTTCCGCTCACAATCTCTTCATCGTTCTCTTTGGTGACATTCAATATAAGGTCACTTTTACATATAGGACATGCCAGAATATCCATTAATTCTTTTTTCAACGTATCTCACCATTCCAAAAATACATTGCCTTGTAATATGAACTTTTCCTATTAAAAATATGTTTCAAAATATACAAATCACAAAAATCAAAATAAAATAAAAAAAGATTGGCCTGATAAACAGACCAATTAATGATGTTCGCTTTTTGGTTCGTTCTCTTTCCGAATTTGTGCCTCAGTGCACCCTTCAAGACATCCTTTGCAAATATTTGACACCTCAGGTTCAACACCGCCTTTCCATAAGGATGGGAACTCGATATCCACAGGATAGAGTTCGGTTTGTGCACCACAAAGGTCACAATTGCCATTCGAGCTGCTTAGTGAAGATGTATTTCCATTAACCTCATGAGCACTCTTAAGACAACCATCACACAAGCCTACCCAAGTACCTTTTGGGAATGCAGAAGCAAACCTTGGCATTAAGACTTTTACCGGATTAAGGGTCGGAAGAGATAGACTACATAGATCACAATCTGCCATATTTTATCAACTCCATTAGATCATAAGCACTTTTGCTGCTTCCATTGCCCAGTAGACGAATGGTTCCGGCCAGATTCCTATTACTAGTACTCCTGCAAGTGCAAGAATTATTGCAATTGCATACGGTAGTGGTTCGGAAACTTTGCCACCACTTGCCGGTAAGAAATACATGTACTTGACAATACGAGCATAGTAGTACAGTGAAAGTGCACTGTTCAATATCGCTATCACAGCAAGCCATACAAGACCTGATTCAATGGTTGATGAGAACAAGATGAACTTGCTCACGTATCCGGCTGTTGGTGGAATACCGGACAGCGCGAATACAAATACCATCATTGAAAATGCCGTGATCGGCATTCTCTTGGCAAGTCCTTTGAAGTTGTCAAGATGGTCAATATCCTTTGCGTTCTTGTTATCAGACAAAACCATGTATCCGACCACAGCAACTACAAGGAACGCTCCGGTCTTCATGAATGCATGTGACAGTGTGTAGAGGATACCACCTGCAAGTGCCATTGGTGTCATCACAGCAAAAGCCATTGCAATATATCCTGCCTGTGCGACTGATGAATATGCAAGCATCCTCTTAACACTTGTCTGGGATATTGCTACTACGTTTCCAAGTGTCATGGTGATAATTGCCAGTGCTGCAAATGCTGTCTGCCATGTGGGGCTGAGTACTGCAAGAGCGATTACAAGAACCCTGAATGCTGCAACGAATCCCATCTTCTTGGAACCTGCTGCGAGCAGTGCAGATATCACTGTTGGTGCACCCTGATATGTATCCGGTGCCCACATGTGGAATGGTACAAGTGCCATCTTAAATCCAAAT
>JAUVET010000006.1 GCA_030594665.1 Methanosarcinaceae archaeon | reverse complement strand
CACTATAACTGTGTCTGCCATATCCCGCAGTCTCTCAAGACCCGCCTCGGCGTTTGTACGCCTGACCTGTCCCTCAACTCCAAAAGGTAATGTGACGACTGCAATTGTCAATGCGCCTGCATCACGTGCAGCTTCTGCAACGATTGGTGCTGAGCCGGTTCCGGTTCCGCCACCAAGTCCTGTAGTAATGAACACCATATCGGTATCTGCAACAACTGCATTAAGTTCGTCCACGCTCTCAAGTGCTGCATCTTCCCCGATCTGTGGGAGACTTCCCGCACCAAGTCCTCTTGTCTTTTTCCTGCCGATCAGTATCTTTTGATCGGCTACAACATGCAAAAGATGTTGGGCATCAGTATTCAGTGCAATAAGTTCTGCACCCTTGATGCCTTCATCCCTCATGCGCTGGACGCTGTTTGAGCCGCCGCCGCCGCAACCTATAACTTTGATATTTGTCTGAAGGTCATGCAGCATTGCTTCAAGCTCTGCATTAATATCCTCATGCACCGGAACACTAGAATCAATGCGTCCCTCTTGTGCAGACCGTGCCAATGCCTCTTCTACAATGGATTTCATAAATGTTTTCCTCCAAGAGTTAAAATTGTTAATATTAAAAGTTGATTGTATTTGTTAATGTGATCGCTTTCCTGTTTGATTGATATACCATTTCAGGTGTTATAGTATTTTCGTTGATCGTGACTGACTTTCCACTTGCAAGTTCCCCAAACATGGGACCTGAAGGAACGCCTAATTCACGAGCAAGCTCGGGGTTAAACTTTTTATCAATAATATATAAAATCTTCTCATCGGAAATATATTCAATTTCATATTGTTCTTTTAGTATTTTAATGCATTCATTTGTAAGTTCCTGTGCAACAGCCTTTGCACACTCGTCATCGATACTGAAAATCACAGGAGCGATCGTCCCGTTTGAACGTTCAAGATATGCAATATTGTTACAATCCAAAAATGCCCTGATATGTTCCTTGTCCACAGTTTCAGCTTCCTGTAACAGTTCCCGACCGATATTGGAAACCTTAACTTCCGGACACTTACATCCCCTGTAAGGCAAATTGAGCATCTTGATCTCGCTTTTCATATGATCTGTAAGTTTTACATGCCCACCCGGACAAAACTCGTTTGCCTTTAAACGCAACTGTTTGGAAAACTCCCACGGAATTCCGGTCATCTCTCTTATATCTCCTTCCCGCAACACCTCATACCCAAATTCTTCAACGATCTTACCAATGCGCTCCCGTTCTTTGGCAGACATGGATTTGCGGTCAAAATACACAAAATACACATCAGATTTCTCAAATGCCTGTCCGATCATATCTTTATCAAAATGTTGCAATTGATAACTCGGAAAATTATGTCCAAAAGTAATCCCGGTCTCAAACAACAATTTTGACTGGCGCGACGCATAATGCCCGCCCCCAAAACCAAGAGCTACAGGCACTTCCTCAATATGGAGGGACATGATAGCACTTGCAACGATCTCTCCGGGGATCCGGTCGCCCCATTGCGATTCAGCACTCCCGATCTCAACATACACCGAAGGAACATCAAGATCCGTGGGGCCATGGTGGGTCGATTCCATGGATACATCGTAATCAATATTTTTTGCCAATATCTTCATAGTTATAAGAAGCGAGCGCAGTGCGTGAGGTGCAGCTTTTGCAAATTCCTGCGGTCTTCCCCCGAATTCGGCATCTTTCACATTACCTGTAAAATGCGCGGTAAGAAGTTTGCGCCCGTCATTGCTTTTGTGCTTTGATGCAAAAATTATAAGTTCAGCCGGCAAACCGCAATTTACAAGCTTTTTATCTATCCCATCCTGGAAAATATGATACTTATCAACCTCAACGATCCTGAAATTGTCAAACTCATAGATGGAACAAACATCAGGCCATCCATCGCATGAACACCCGACCAGGGTCCATTCGCGCATGGATAAAAGATGGTCTTTGATATTCTGGCTTGCTTTATCAGGTGTTGAACAGACGATCGTTATCTTTGGCTCATCTGCTTGTTTCGAATGTAAAATTGGAATGTCGGTCATTGGTGGGTCTCTTTTTGGTAATTGATATCTGTTAACTGGGTTAAGGAATACTGCATTATATAAATTTGTCACCTTAATGACATTCGCCATAACAGCATACTGGTGTCGTGTCAACTACCAGGTGTCGGATCATTTAACCTAAACTGAAGAGATCAGGGCATCAGTTCCCGCAGCAGGCGGCGCATTCCACTGCTGCCAAACTCATGACTCACAAACCAAACCCACAAACCAAACTCACAAACCAAACCCACAAACCAAACCCACAAACCAAACCCACAAACCAAACCCACAAACCAAACCCACAAACCAAATACACAAACCAAATCCACAAACCAGACCATGCAATTTTCATATCTGCAAATACGATACCGCTTAAAAACCGTTTTGTATTTCATGTTTATAATTGTGGGAACGTGCCGCGCTGCGCGCGGTCGCGTCGTTTTTTGCATCTGTCGGCCTCCTCCATCTAGCGATATTATATGGTTGACACGACACTAGCATACATTCAATATCGTTTCAGCAAGTCGAACACCCACCTGCTCACACTTGGTGCCACATTACCGCACCTGCGGTAAAAAACGGTTTCAAGACCCATACGCTCGTACTTGTCTATCAATCCCTCGATCTCTGATTGTAACTTGAATGTATAGAAATGAATCATGCCTCCTTTTTTCACAAGCTGCGATATACCCATAAGGCATGGATCCAGCCCATACGGAGTCGGAACAATAGCCCTGTCGAAATCAGGGTCGAAAACATCAATAATATCCACAGCATCCGCATTAATGATAGATACGTTCGACTCCACTTTATTCAACCTGATATTCTCTGCCAGCCATTTGCATGCTTCTGTATTTTTCTCGATCGCTGTGATCTTTGCACCGGACGCAGCAGCAGGAACCACAAACGGCCCCACTCCGCAAAACGGGACAATTACATTTTCGGATGGGGACACCTGTGTTGCGACCCTTTTTCTCTCAAACCCAAGACGGCTGTTGAAAAATACTTTATTTAGATCAAGCCGGTACCCGAAACCAAATTCCCTGTGCGTGGTCACTGTTTCCAAACCAAGCAGTGTTTCGAATCTCCCAACCCTTCTTTCACCATCCAGTTTAGCCACTTTATTGAGAACTGTCTTGACATTCCCGTGTTTTGAGGCAATGGTCTTTGCAATTTCATCCTTGAAATTGTCAATTTCATGCGGAATTGAGATAACAGCAACATTACCAATGATGTCAAAACGCTTTGGAGTGAGGTGTAAAAGCGAATCGGGTATTGTGCCTTTCATCTGGTCTCGTAAGTTCATATCGGGTTAGTTGGTTTTTTGGATAATAAAAGCTGTCCTTGTGGAATTTATGTTTCTTTCGAATATTAAATTCGTATATGCTTTTCAGGCGCAACTTTTTTTAAGTGTGGATAAAATTCTGTAACTAAATGAGGCAATTTTATGGAAAAATTTGAAACTGAGGAATGGAAATTAAAAGCAAAGGCTGAAAACCAACTACAAACCAAATAGAATATTTCGCTCACTTTATTAAAAACATTGATTTCGAATGTATGTCGAAATTAAACGTTAGCAATCTTATTTCTACTTTATCACGATTTCAAAATTGCTATGCACCTTGTGGAATACATATTAAACAAGAAATAGGACAGTTTGAATTTAACGATCTAGACTGGTGTTTACATAATTGTGATACAGATGTTAACGCTTGTGATTTTTGGAAAAATAAGACTTAATTAATGAGTCTTGTCCGGCGCAAATAACCAATCAAATGATAAAATAAATCTCATATCGACAATTCCGGTATAACCCATTCTCCAGCCAAATGCTGTCCATACCTCCATAAAGCTCTATCTGCTATTTGATAGTCATCCAAATCAAACTTTTGAATGACCTCATCAATTATGGCTTTAAATATTTGTGGGTTACGTAGTTCATCTGTATTGCTAAATTGAATATATTTATCATTTCGTAGCTTCTTTATTGCCTTTTCAACGTATTGGTCATATAATGGATAGCACTTTGGATTTGAGAAGTGACAGTATTTAGTAGCAAATGAATAAAAATTGCGTTCTGTTTCGTTCTTTGTCTTTATTCCGTGACCACACCGTAATTTTTGAACTGCATCTATATCCCCCGATTTGAGAAGTTCATCCAAATTTTCTTCAATCGACAATCTAGTAATATGCTCGACAATCTTGACTTTGTCATAAATATTAGTTCTATACAAATCATTTAACACTGAAAATTTTAACAGCACAGAGAGGTGATCAGTATTTTCAGGGTAATTCTCAAAAGTTTGACTAACAGCTTCGAAGAACAAACTCGTATATCTATCATCCACAAACGCTTGTGCACATCTTGCTAATGTCTGATGCATCATATCACTCCATCTAAGTCACGGTATACCCTACATAAATTGTACTAGACCGATATAAAGTATTGGATTTATTCTCCAATCTTGTCCATGAGTGAGGTGTAAAAGCGAATCGGGTATTGTGCCTTTCATCTGGTCTCGTAAGTTCATATCGGGTTAGTTGGTTTTTTGGATAATAAAAGCTGTCCTTGTGGAATTTATGTTGTTTTAGGGAACATATGTACATTCAATCACAGACCCCGGATTTCGCTACGCTCTGTCCGGCATCCGGTTGATACATGGGGGTTGTGCCTCTATTGGATTATTTTGGCAACGTCACATGGATCGTTGTTCCAACCCCTTCTTCACTCTCTGCCCACATCTTTCCGTGATGTGCTTCAACGATGAGTTTGCTGATATGCAAACCCAAACCAGTTCCCCCATACTTACGATTAGTAGAAGCATCACCCTGATAAAACCTGTCAAATAAATTGTTAATATGCTCTTTGGATATTCCAATTCCGATGTCATTTACCTCAATATGCAGGTTATCACCATCCTCACCCACATACGCCTTGACCACAATCTCGCCGGATGGCGTGAATTTAATTGAATTAGCAATCAGATTAATTATAACCTGTACAATTTTGTCTCTGTCTGCCTGGATCAAAGGTAAATTATCCTGTACTTCTTTTCTAATATTGAGATTATGCTTCTTGATCTGTGGAAGCATATCCAAAACTGACTTTTCAATAACATCAGCGATCCGGAGCGGTTTGAATGTATATTGCATCCTTCCAGCCTCTTCAATACTCAAATACAAAATCGAATCGATCAAACGTTCAAGCCTTTTAGCATTGCGTATAACAGTATCAACAGCTTTTTTCTGCTGCTCATTAAGTTCGCCTAATGTACCGTCACTTAATAGCTCACTGTACCCCTCGATCGAAACAAGAGGTGTTTTGAGTTCATGACTTGCATTGGACAGGAACTCGTCCTTCATCCTGTCAAGAGATTTGAGTTCTTCATTTGCCACCATAAGTTCCTCTGAAGACTTCTTAAGTTTCACCTCAGTTTCCCTTTTTTGCAAAAAGACCTCTGAAAGTAAATATACACCAGCAACCATTGAAACTGATGTTATAATAGCAATGGATTCAATAACGATTCCTTGATCATATTCACTGAAAAACGGATAATAAATAGTAATCAATGTGGAAGTTCTTCGGACTGACATTAAAATCAATGCAATTGAGATTAAGATCCATCCTCTGGATGTACCGGTTATTTTTATAAGTTTTAAAGCAATAACTGCGGCATCAAGTTGTAAAAATATTGATGTTAAAAGAATTATTGTCAATCAGTCAATTGAAATAATACTTTGACCCCTCTTTATTATATTAATTATTTTTAAATTAAAATTTGCTCTGTTTTAACAATGCTCAAATCAAAACATATCTCACATCGGAAGAGTAAAATGAATCGTTGTCCCAACACCTTCTTCACTCTCTGCCCACATCTTTCCGTGATGTGCTTCAACGATAAGTTTACTGATGTGCAAACCCAAACCAGTTCCTCCATACTTACGATTCGTAGAAGCATCACCCTGATAAAACCTGTCAAATAAATTGTTAATATGCTCTATGGCTATTCCAACTCCGGTGTCGTTCACCTCAATATGCAGGTCATCACCATCCTCACCCACATACGCCTTGACCACAATCTCACCAAATGACGTGAATTTAATTGAATTACCAATCAGATTGATTAGAACCTGCATAATTTTGTCTTCGTCTGCCTGGATCAAAGGTAAATTATCCTGTACTTCTTTTTTAATATTGAGATTATGCTTCTTGATCTGTGGAAGCATATCCAAAACTGACTTTTCAATAACATCGGCGATCCGGAGAGGTTTGAATGTATATTGCATCCTTCCAGCTTCTTCAATACTCAAATACAAAATCGAATCGATCAAACGTTCAAGCCTTTTAGCATTGCGTATAACAGTATCAACAGCTTTTTTCTGCAGCTCATTGAGTCCGCCTAATGTGCCGGCACCTAATACCTCACTGTATCCCTCGATCGAAACAAGAGGTGTTTTGAGTTCATGACTTACATTGGATAGGAACTCATCCTTCATCCTGTCAAGAGATTTAAGTTCTTCGTAGGCTTTCATCGTTTCTTCGAACAAACGTACATTTTCAACTACAATTCCGGCCTGATTGCCGATGGAGACCAGCAGGCGCATATCCTTTGTGCTGATCTCGCGCTCTACCGGAATCAACAGGGTAATAAAACCAACAACCTTTTCCCGCGAACATAACTGGAAGATCACAAGTTTTTCAATGCCATATTCTGATAACTTAACAGTTTCTTCACCGTAAGGCAGTTCTTGTGTGATAATAGGCTCTTGCGCTTCCAGTAAAGCAGCAACAGATGGACTGTCAAGCGGTATACGACAATACTTTTCTACAAATTCATCCGGGATACCCTGCTGTACATGTAGAACCGCCTCACCGGCATCTTCGTCTATTAGATAGATCTCACCAGATGTAATCTTAAGATAATCGAGTGTTTCCTTAAGAATTCCATTCAAAATATCATCAAGTTCAAAGGACTGGGTTGCTATTGTTGCGATGGAATACATAGTAGACAGGTTGCGATTTATTGCGAGTATCTCCTCCTCTGCGCGCTTGCGCGGGGTGATGTCATGGAACACCTCGACAACAGAGATGATTGCCCCATCGCGGTCCCTGACCGGAGAGCAGGTGACTATAAAATTGATTCGGTTTCCATTTTTCAGGGTGCCACCATGCTCTTCCGACCTTATCATACCATCCGTAAACGTTTTTTTTACGATGCAGTCAGAACACGGCTCTTTAAGCCATTCCAATGCATCGTAGCATTTTTTGCTAAAAATAACCCCATATTGCTCTATTGCTATCTTGTTTGCCCAGATGACATTTAATTTATTATCCAGAACAATGACCGAATCACCGATGCCATCCAGAATCGCCCGCTGCTTCTCCTGTAATTCTTTGATCTCACTTGTACGCTCTTCCACCTGTTGCTCCAGTGTCTCACTGTATAACTGCAGTTTGTCCACCAGTATCAACCTTTTTTGATTCAGGAAGGCAACTACTGTCCCGACAAACACAAATATGAATGCCCGCACCGCATCAGCCCAGATGAGGGTCTCAAGCGGGCTTAAGATGTGCGAAACTAAAAGCATCGCGGCAAGGAATATCGCAACTGCTATCCCCCTGCGTGACCACCATAAGCTCGCAAGGGTAATCGGAATATAGAATAGATGTACAAAAACAATTTCAGTTTTCAGGATAAAATGAAAATAATAGATTGATACCAGACAAATAACCAGCAGGGATCCAAGAACGGTAATCTTGGACCAATCGCTTTTATCTAATATTTTCATGTTATGACTCCGGATCTTCTCATCTTACGTCCCCCTGTCTCACTTCCGAATGACTGGATTGGATACGGATTAAAGCAAAGTACAATTTGTTATAAGCCGCTTATCTCTCGCTTTTTGATTGTACATAAAGTTATTATTTTATGTGAATCCGATTCTGTTGGACTCCATGAATGCGAGTCCAAAGTCTTCAGGGGTACTGTTCCATTTTCCAGTGATTTTTAAGACGCAGATTTACGCAGATTTACGCAGATTTACGCAGATTTAAGGTTGCATCTGCGTTAATCAGCGTAAATCTGCGTCTAATATAATTGTTTAAATCACTGGATTTTGGTATTGTGCCGTCTTCAGGTAAATCAACCAAATTGACTTTTATTATTATATACTTTTATTTTACCTTTGTTATTTTATCTTTGTTATTTTACCTTTGTTACATCATTTTTGTTACTTTACCTTTGTTATTTTATCTTTATTACTTCACCTTTGTTATTTTATCTTTGTTACTTCATTTTTGTTATTTCATCTTTGTTACATTGCTGAAAAAATTTGAAGTCAAAAGTTGCGAAGGGACACCCAACCGCAACAAAGCTGCGGGGTATAATTATTAAAATTAATCTCATGCTTTTTTCACCGTCACCCAGAACACGGTTCCCCGCCCTTCAGGGTTATCCTCAATTCCTACACTGCCGCCGTGCAGAACGATTATCTTTTTTACAATTGCAAGACCAAGTCCGGTTCCTTTTACACTGCCTTTGCCTACGCGCTTAAATCGTGTAAAGACTTTTGTTTTATCTTCATCAGAGATGCCTACACCAAAGTCGGTTACCGTTACTTTCCACTCTTCACCCGAATCGAGTATATCAATAATGATCTTGCTTTCCTCCGGACAGTACTTTATGGCATTGGACAGCAGATTTGTAAATACCTCCTCTATTACCGGATTTACATTCGCGGGGTATATCCCCTCAGCAGCAAACTCAAGTATCATCTGCTTTTCTTTAAGCTTTGGTCTAAAGTTTTCCACGACTCCTTTAAAGATGGCACCAATATCCATTTCTTCAAACTCAAGCTCTTCAACTGTCTCCAGCTTTGCGAATTTAGCTGCGATTTCAATCATGTTAATGATTTTTTCATTATTTCGCTCAATTGTTCGAAGTGCGCGGATCTTTTTTCCGTCCTCTTCCATATTAAGCATCACTTCAGCATACCCTTTGATAATGCCAGCAGGATTTAACAGGTCGTGGCGCAGAATATCTGTAAAAAGGTCTTTGAGCTCATTGGAACGCTTCTGTTCTGTAATGTCCCTTCGTATCTCCAGAGTGCCTATGATCCTTTTGTACTCATCCTTCAACGGTGAACCCGTGATCTCGTAAAAATGTTCCATCTCATCTTTGTCCATTTGAGAATGGACCAATCTTATAACCTCTCCGGTCTCCAGTGATCTTATAGCCGGACAATCTTCACATATTTCATTTCTTCCCTCATATACCTGATAACAAAATTTACCCACAATATCTTCACCATATATTTCATTTGCCTGTCCGTTGGTAAAGATGATCCTCATATCCATGTCCTGGGCACTGGCAACATCACTGATACTCTTTAATATAGTCTCAATCTCATTCTTCGATGAGATCAGTTCACCCATTGTCTTTTGTAGATCCTCTGCCATTATATTGAACGATTCAGCAAGTTTTCCGATCTCATCCTTTGTCCCCACGTCGATTTTCTCAAATTCACCTTTAGATATGGCTTCTGTACCATTGATCAACTTATTAATAGGTTGGATGATGCCTTTGGCATAATAACGAGATATCAACATGGAAAGTACGAATCCTGATAACAGGTAGAAAAGATATATCCCCAGTATCCTGAGTCCGGCATCGGTATATGGCTGTTCCAGGATTCCCACATACAGTATACCTATGATCTCGCCGTCAAAGTTCTTTATAGGTTTATAGGCAGTAACATACCATGTATTTACCACAAAAGCCCTGTCTTTCCAGTATTCGCCGCTTTCAAGCACTGCTTCATTGACTTCCTGGGACACTCTGGTAGTTATTGCCCGCTCCCCTGTGTCTGTGAGAACATTGGTAGAGATCCTGAAATCTTCCTGGAAGATAGTAGTTGTACCCATATCCCTATCGTTATAGATTTCACCTTTGTACAAAGCGTTCTTTATTTCATCCACGATCTTATAATCGCGGTTTATCAGATCAGCCCCGTACAGTACGCCAATCACATTGCCGTCATCGTCATGGATGGGTGCGGCTGCAATTAATACCATACCCGACGTAGAGTTGTCCTCAGAGATCGGTTTTGCTTTTGGAGTGGGGGTAAATTCAATATGTGCCTGATCAGCCAGGGATTGATTCTCCTTTAATAGTTCTTCACGCGTCATGATCTCAATGGATGATACTGTCATACCGGTCAATGCATGAGAAATAAGATCGTTGTCTGCCATGGAGTCCCCGAATAGTGCAGGATTTCTTGCCCTTGCCACAATAATGCCATTGTTATCTGTAACAGTAAGGATGTCAAGTTTGTCGCTGAACTTATCAGAATAGATGTTATCAAGATTCTGGCGAAGCATTGCAGAATCATTCTCGAAAAGAGGATCACGTATACGTGGAGAAACTGAACTATAAGATACCATATTCTCTGTTTGGATTAAATAATTTTGAAATATGGCATCAGCAACGTCCAGATCATGGACAACATCATCCTGAATGCTGGTTTGGACTAAATCATTGAATAGATAGACCCCAACTCCCCCGGCAATTAAAAAGGATACCAGAAGTACTACCAAAAATCCAACGATCAGTTTTTTTTCAATAGTGCCCCACATATAATTTTAACCCCAAATTCTATTTTATAATTATAGTTGTAATTATAATTATAGTTTTAGTTGTAATTATAATTATAAGTACAAAGTTAATAATTTATTAATTTCGATTTAATAATTTCCCATTGGAACCGAATCAATCTTTCCTGACAGTCACCCAAAACACACTCTCCTGCCCTGCAGGGTTATTCTTTAAATTCAAAGCCCCAAACGCATTCTCAAACTTTTCGGAACAATCCCTTCTTCCGTATACCCACTAACATCATAGTAATCATCAAGCATCTTATCAAACAAAGACTGCGTAATTACATTCCCTTTTGATGCACCATCAGGCACCGCATCATTCAATTCACGCTTTGGCAGGGTATCATCCTTTCTCGAAAAACCTTCCCGATTATTGAAAAGGCGCGTCAGGACATTTACACGTCGTCCGATCATATCGAACTCACCGGCATTCATTCCAAAACCCGTAACCGCATTGAAAAGCGCGAGAATGTCATCCATACTCGCCCCCTGGGTTATAAATTTGCAAACCCCGATAGAATCGAATATGGCATTCTTCTCCTGCCCATCTTTGACAAGTTTTCCTTTCCCCTCTGCCGATGTTGCAGGAAGTACCTTCTCAAAACACTCCTTCCCGAACGTCCACGGTCGTATATGACATGCTCCCCTGTCCGACACCGCATAAGCCAGCCCCTGTCCGAATGCCGCACGCGGCAGGTATGCAGGTATTTCCAATCCCTTCACATGCATTGCAAACTCCTCTCCCGCACCAACGGCAGCACAGGCATTTCTTACACCGTTGGAGATCAAATCTCCCACGCCTGTTCCAGTGCCTGCCATTTGCACGGCATCCAAAAACGTCTCTGCATCACCAAATCGCAGGTCAAGTCCGCTCAAGTCTTCCTTTGGAACAAGACCGCGCATGTTGCATTCCATCAAAAATGCGATCGTACTTCCAACACTGATTGTATCAAGCCCATAATAATCGCAATAATAATTTGCCACAGCTACAGTTTCAGGGTCCATGATCCCGCAATTCGAACCAAGCAACCCAACGGTTTCATATTCTGGCCCCTTGTCCACAATCCCGGCATGCACACCCTTATTGATTACGGCAATATGAGCACACTGGATTGCACAACCGCGACAGGGTTTACGTCTCTTGCCACCGTCCCAGAGTTTATCTTTAAGCGCTTCCCCGCTCAATTTCGAAGCCTCCGGGTTATACCCGCTCTGGAAATTGTTGGTTGGCAAACCCCCAACACTGTTCACGCTCATCAGCAATTTAGATGTACCTTCAAGCCTGCTTTCTGCTGCAGACGGACTTTCCTTGATCTGCTTTGCTATCGCTTTCCTGACGCGGTCATACTCAACCTTATCAGCAGGCACAAATCTCTCATGCCCGACAACCGATATTGCTTTCAGGTTCTTCGACCCCATAACAGCACCAAGTCCACCTCTTGCCACCATGCGCCCCTCAGACATGATGCCTGCAAGTTTTGCCTTTCGCTCACCTGCCTGCCCGATACATAAGACACGCGCCGTGCGGTCATTTGTGTACTTTTCCTTGAGGAAATTTGTTGTCGCGAATGTATCCATTCCCCATAATTCCAGGGCACTGTGAATGGTGCACTCCCCATCTTCAATATGAATATGCACAGGTGAGGTGGCTGCACCCTTGACGAGTACACCCAAAAAACCCGCAAATTTGAGTTCAGGTCCGAAAAAACCATTGCAATGCGAATCATCCCATGTGCCTGTTGCCGGACTCTTTGAAGCAACCGTGAAATTCACGCAATTGGAAGCCGATGCACCTGTCAGGGGTCCATTCATCACAGCAAGGATATTGTCAGGACTGAGCGGGTCAGTGTCCGGTTCAAGTTCGTTGTATAGGTAATACGCTGCAAGTCCTTTTCCGCCCATGAATTTCCTGATGATGTCAGTCGGAATGGTCTCAGTAGTTACAGTTTGTTTGGTCAGGTCGATCCTGAGCAGTTTTCCTTGATAGGTCATATGATCAAAGAATAATTGTTCGGGAACAATTTATAGTATTTGATTGAAAGGTGCTACTACCGCGCGAAGCGCGCGCGTTCCCACAATGCCATTAATAATTCTAGAACTTATCTAAAAGTTTGATGTTACAAAACAATACAACCTAATCCAGCGTGTATCTGCGGTTTATATTATTTTTTCAAACGCATATGTGATATCATGACTCATCAATTCCGAACAGAATGAAATATTATATATTATAGATACTATTTAATAGAATGTCATAATTAAAATCACTGCTCAGTAATACCAAATGGGGTACAAGTCGAATGGCTGAAAAAGAAGCGAAAGCGAGAATCAAAATCAACAAGCTTTTAGAAGAAGCTGGCTGGCGATTTCTTGACGATGAAAGCGGCAAAGCCAATATTGCCTTGGAGAGCAATATCAAAATCACTGAATCCCACATAGACGCAATGGGCGAGGATTTTGAAGAGACGAAAAATGGGTTTATTGATTTTTTGCTACAGGATGAAAAAGGATTTCCACTTATTGTTCTTGAAGCTAAATCGGAGGACAAAAATCCTCTTGTTGGCAAAGAACAGGCAAGGAAATATGCGAAATCGCAAAACTGCCGTTTTGTCATTCTATCAAATGGTAATCTTCATTATTTCTGGGATTTAATAAGGGGCAACCCTTATGTTATTACAAAGTTTCCTGAACCTACATCTGTTAAAGGGTATAAGGATTATAAACCTGAACCTGATAAGCTGATTAACGAGTCTGTTAATGATAATTATATTGCCCTCACTCAAAAACCAAATTATCAAGACGATGCAGCATGGAAAAATAGAAGTGAACGTGTAAATTTCATTAAAACCAGCAAGCTTCGATTTCTGAGAGAATATCAGAAAAATGCTGTTCATTCTATTCAACAAGGTGTGAAAAGCGGCAATGACCGTTTTTTGTTGGAGATGGCAACCGGGACCGGAAAAACACTCACTTCTGCAGCGATTATCAAATTGTTCTTAAAAACTGGCAACGCTCGTAGAGTTTTATTTCTTGTTGACCGCCTGGAACTTGAAGATCAGGCTCAAAAAGCTTTTACTTTCCTTTTGAGAAATGATTATAAATCGGTTATTTACAAAGAAAATCGTGACGACTGGCACAAAGCGGAGATTGTTGTAACAACCGTTCAGTCATTGTTGTTCAACAATAAATACAAGAGGCTCTTTTCTCCCATGGATTTTGATCTTGTTATATCTGATGAAGCCCACCGTTCTATCGGCGGCAATGCGAGGGCGGTGTTTGAGTATTTTATCGGCTATAAGCTGGGATTGACGGCTACTCCAAAGGATTATTTGAAGAAATATAACAGTAGTAAGTCAACTACAAGAGACCCGCGTGAACTGGAACGGCGTATTATGATGGACACTTACCGCACATTTGGATGTGAGGATGGTCATCCAACCTATCGCTATTCTTTGCTTGATGGCGTAAAAGATGGTTTTTTGATAAATCCTATCGTTGTGGATGCGCGTACTGATATATCCACGCAACTGCTTTCTGAGAAAGGTTATGTTGCATTTACACAAAATGATGAGGGGGGAGATGAGGAGTCTTCCTATAAGCAGCGTCAGTTTGAAAAGAAGTTCTTTTCAGAAACAACCAACAAACTTTTTTGCAAAACCTTTTTGGAAAATGCTTTGCATGACCCGATCAGCAATGAAATCGGTAAGAGTATTGTTTTCTCAGTTAGCCAGAATCATGCTGCGAAATTGACCCAGATACTTAATGAGATGGCTGATGTGATGTTCCCAGACAAATACAATTCAGATTTTGCTGTGCAGGTTACATCTCATATATCGGATGCCCAGCAGTTTACTATTAATTTTACCAACAACAACCTCTGCGGGTCTGCAAACTTTTTACCTGTTTATAAAACCAGTAAGGCGAGGGTTTGTGTTACAGTTGGCATGATGACAACTGGCTATGATTGCCCGGATTTGTTGAATATTTGTCTTATGCGCCCCGTTTATTCTCCGACTGATTTTATTCAGATTAAAGGACGCGGTACCAGAAAGAATGATTTTTTGGAACAACTTTTTGATGATGATCTGAGATCAGATGTTAAGGAACCAAATAAGACATCTTTCAAACTTTTTGATTTCTTTGCTAATTATGAATACTTCGAAGATGAGTTTGATTATGATGAAGTGTTGAAGCTTCCCCCGTTCCGCAGCTTGAAAAAACCTGATGGTGGGGAAGGAAGGCGCTATTCTACAGACGGTGATTTTGAGAATTTCAATCTTGACACTCTTATGGAACTTACGGAAGAGCAGATTGGTTATGGGGGGATGAAAATCGATCGTATGTTCTTTGAACAATTTGAAGATAGAGTCAAAGATGATACTTTTATCAAAGATAATGTGGAAAAAGGTAAGTGGGATAGTGTGCTTGATTATGTCAATAAGCATATTATGGGGAAACCGGAAGAATTTTACTCACTCGATAAACTCCGCAGAGCTGCAGGGGTGGACAGAAAAATATCTTTACGTGAAATTATGGAAAAAGCATTTGGTTTTATCCCTCATTTTAAATCAAAAGATGAACTGCTGGAAGAAGAGTTTGGGAAATTTATTGCTGATTTCAATCAGGTTGAGATTAGCAAAATTATTCCAAACAAAATCGTTCCTATGAAGTACTTTTTTAAAGCTTATGTCACCGATAACCATTTGCGGGATATTATTGAAACCAGACAGTTTGCCAAACTTAATAACAATCCTACATTTGATATAAATGATTTTAAAGCTGTGCCGGAAGAATGGCGGACAACCATACCTGAATATGTAAAAGATTATGTGCCTTTGAATCAGTTTATGCGTTGAATATATGGATTGACAAGAGATTGAGGATAATTGATTAACGATGCTTGACACTAATACAAAACGAAGAATTGATACCGCCCGCGACATTTTGGTTGGCAAAGTGCCTGACCCAAAATCACAGGTTGAGCAGATTACGATTGCA
>JAUVET010000265.1 GCA_030594665.1 Methanosarcinaceae archaeon | reverse complement strand
TGAGATCATGCTTACCAGTATGGACAGGGACGGCACATACGATGGTTTCGATATTCCAATTACACGTGCACTGTCCGAGGCTCTTGAGATACCGATCATAGCATCGGGTGGAGTTGGTAACCCGCAGCACATGTTTGAGGGATTTGTGAACGGAAAAGCGGATGCTGCACTTGCTGCGAGTATTTTCCACTTCGGAGAGTATACCATTAACGATACAAAGGAGTACCTGCGGGAGAAGGATATTCCTGTGCGTCTTTGATCTTTGGTTTTAACTTTAACTTTGACTTTAGCTTTGATTTAAACTTCAACTTTAACTTTAACTTTGATCTTGATCTAATGATAACAGGTGGACGATATGGAGATCACTGAATTCCAGAAATTGATGTATGACCTGTATTCGCACAACGACCGCCGTCGCGGTGCTACTGCCACAATGCTATGGCTTGTTGAAGAGATTGGCGAACTTGCAGAAGCTGTGCGCAGGGATGATATCGATAATATTAAAGAGGAGATCGCAGATTGTTTTGCATGGGTTGGTGCGATTGCCAATCTGTATGATATCGATCTTGAAGCGGCATTCCTTGCAAAATACCCAGATATGTGTCCGACCTGTGGGAAGAAGCCTTGTATTTGTACGGATTGATGGTCATTCGGATATATTCTATCAATTGTATACAATTAAAAAAAGGTTTACAGTTAAAACGAGAAGTGGAATCCTATTCTTCGGATTCCTCAACTCCAACGGCGGATAAAAATTTCTTTGTTACTGCTTCATTAACAAGGCGCAAGAGTATTTGCCTATCCTTTGCGGCACTGAAAACACCGAGTGGGATCTGTGCTGCTGCAGATGTTGCGTGTCCTCCTCCACTCTCGCCTCCAAATGCCCTTTTCATAACATCTCCCAAATTGATCCGGATATCGTGGCTTCTGCCTGATATGAATATCTTGTCTTCAGATACACCGAATACGATCGAGGTAGAGATCCCTTCAAGGTTGAGTAAATAATCGGCAGCTTGTGGAAGTGTGTCACGGTCACGTACCGTTCCGACATTTGTAAGAAGATAGCTTCCTATTACCTGTCTGTTCACTATTGCATCACCAAGAATATCCAATGTTTCAATTGACATAGATGGACGTTCTAACTGCTCAAGGATCTCATGGTCGGACAGGGGGTACAAGAACGATGCTGCAGAAAGGTCTGCAAGGTCCGTATTTCTTTTGAAATCTTGTGTATCTGTTCTTATACCATATAAAAGGGCAGTTGCTATGTTCGGAGTAATTTCAATATTCAGTTCCTGAAGGTATTTTGTAAGAATTGTAGCCGTTGCGCCTACATTTGGACGCACATCTATATAGTCAGCTTTAATTTCCACTTCACTTAATGGGTGGTGGTCGATCACGATGCCTATATGTGAATCCGGAGGGACTACATTATTGGCACCAGGTATGGCACAATCTACAAGTGCAATTTTATCGAATTTTGAAATATCATGGGCTTCCATTCGGGTAAGTTCAATTCCAAGAAGATTAACAAAAGCTTTGTTTTCATGATGACCTATCTCACCATGATACAGTATCGAGGATTTTGTTCCAACGCTCATTGCGATCTCTTTGAGTGCAATTGCACTTGCTATGGCATCAGGATCAGGATTGTCATGCACCACTATCGCAAGATTTTTTTTATTTAGATCTTTCAGCAAATTTGACAATTTACTTCCGAGTAGTACAGATTCGACACGCTCAAGTGTTCTTGCAAGTGACGATGCAACGAGTTTTGAAGGCATTACTACGTGGTCTGCACCAAGTTCTTCCATCTCTTGCTTATTTATGATATCCGGTGCTCTTGAAACAACATATGCCTCAGATGAGATTGTTTTTTTGATATTTCCAATCGCGATTTTGTTTGCTTCAATGTCGGAGCTCAATATTAGTACAGCAGTTAGGTTTTTGGTACTTATCTGGTCAAATAGTTTCGGATCGTTGATATCGCCAACGATTGCTTCATACGCTTCTTCACGCAACGTCTCTACTTTTTGTTCATCTTTATCTATGATAACGAGATTTTTACCAAGTTCCCTAAGCTCCTTTGCGACAGCAAATCCAATGCTTCCGCTTCCAAGGATCAAATATGTAGGTTTTACTCTCGTTTTGGCAGGTGTATCTGCCTTTTTTGGAACAGCAGCCATGTAATGCAACCTCCTTGTCTTCTATTAGATGTTTGTCCCGTATTAAGCATTTTTCGGTTAACACAAATTTGGTGCAGGCTTCAACAGATGTCCCATATAGCAAATAATATGATGTTTGACCGCAGATATCCTGTTATATGAAAGTGGCAGTAACCAGATTGCAGGAAAAAGAGGAAAATACAGTCAAACTGTTTGATAAATTTAACCTTGAGGCGATAACTGTTCCAACCATACGTTCAAGACCGCCACGTGACCCTGCTTCACTTGATCTGCTTGTACGAATGGTCAGTGAGCAGGAGATCGATCTTCTAATCTTTACAAGTTCGCTTGGTGTTTCAAGTTTTTTTGGAAAATGTGATTTATTATCCCCGAACACAAAAATAATCAGCGTTGGTCCGAAGACTGCCCAAAAGGTGAATGAATTCGAATACCCTTCGGAAGTGCTGGATTCGTTCTCATCCGACAAGTTTGCAGAATACTTAAAAGATCGTGTACAGGGTAAGGTGATAGGAATTGCGCGCGCCGGGGTTCCAAACCCTGAACTTGTGCAGGCTTTTGAATCACTGGGCGCAATGGTTGTCGAGGGCGTGTGTTATGAACTTGAGAGTGCGCCAAATAAGTTGAAGGGAATGATTGCGGCTCATGAGGCTGATGCCGTTGTTTTTACCAGTACGAAGTCGTTTTTGTCGGCGGGACTCAAAAAAACGGATGTTTCCGGTGTAGTAATGGTTGCGATTGGTCCGAAGACTGCAAATGGTATGAGAAACGGCGGTGTAGAGCCTGACATTGTA
>JAUVET010000085.1 GCA_030594665.1 Methanosarcinaceae archaeon | reverse complement strand
TCCTGCTTTGATGAGCGCATACCTGCCCTGCATTTTGCTGCCTGACAGTTCGAAGAGTGTCGTTTCGTCCTTTGTGGGGTTTTTGACGATGAGCCGCCCCGATCACGGAGTGTTACTGTTCCTGCGCCGTGATGTCCTTTTGGTATTTTGGTGTCGAAGTCTGCGTATTCGAGTGGGTGGGTTTTGTCTGGATGGCAAACTGTTTGATGCCTGGTTCTAAGGGCGGTGTTTTTTGGGGCGCGAAACTTTTGAGGAGCCCGCCGATCTCAAGCTTGAGGTCGTAGTGGTGGTGCGTGGCGTTGTGTTCTTATAGGACGAATATTTGGCATCAAACGTGACAAATTCACATTATATGTCGTATAAAAAATGCATTTTTTGTCCGATATATCGGAAAGTACTTAAACTAATTAAATCTAATTAATGTTCATGGATGATAAGGAACTTATTGAGATTCTGACTCCTTTTAATTTCTGGAAGACCAGCCCTTTCACAGGCATTACCCGACCGAGGTACATAAATGAAATTGAGCGTCTCTCCTCAACAGGTCAGGTACTTGTTGTGACAGGTGTTCGAAGAAGTGGTAAGACAACAATAATGGTGCAGTTCATGCATAATCTTATCGAGAATGGAACAGCTTCTCCATCGCAAATGATGTATGTGAATTTTGAGGACCCCCGGCTTCCAATAGATGACGGGCCTGCCCTTCTTGACAAGATACTGAGTGCACATAGGACATTTGTCGATTCTGGGGGGATACGTTATCTTGTACTTGATGAGGTTCAGAGACTTTCGGAATGGGAACGATGGGTAAGGATACAGATGGATACGCGACCGGATATGCATATAATTGTGTCAGGTTCGTCGGCTGAACTTCTCTCAAGAGAGCTGGGAACGCTACTCACGGGTCGTCATCTTGATGTGGAGGTATTCCCGCTTGATCTTTCGGAATACATGCGTTTTCATGATCTCGATCCCGATGACCCTCTGGAAGATGCGGATCGGATGCAGAGCCTGACATCAGAATACATCTCGGCATCAGCGTTTCCTGCGGTTGTACTTACATCTGAACCGGATATTAAGGAGCGTATGGTGCTTCAGATCTATCGGGATATTATCAATCATGATGTTGCCAGAAGATATGAAGTGCGTGAGATTGAGAAATTGGAATCTGTGGCAACTACTTTTATGGCATCTGTACCGGGTCCTGTTACACTTAATGGTACCAGACGTGCACTTGGAGGGAAGGTGTCACTTGATTCGATAGATAGATATTCCAGATATCTGGAAGAGCCGTACCTCCTTTTTTTCATAGAGACACATTCATTCTCGGCCGGCAGAAGAGAGCGAAGTCCTAGAAAGGTGTATGCTGTTGATAATGGTTTACTTATGGCAGCATCATATCGTTTCTCATCCGAGCGCGGGAAGTTGCTTGAGAATGCTGTGTTCCTTGATATCAGGAGAATGGGACTTGAGGTGTACCGCCTTATGGATAAAAAGGAAGTGGATTTCCTGATATGGAAAGGCACTGCTCCTCTTGCATTAGTGAATGTGTGTCTGGATGTGTCAGATATAAAGACAAGAGCACGCGAGGTTGATGGACTGCGGCGTGCAATGGATGCGTTCAAGATGAAGAAGGGTTATATCGTGACACTTGACCATGCAGAGGTTATGGATGTGGATGAAGGCACGGTGGAGTTTGTCCCATATAGAAGATGGGCGTTTGACCCGGGTCAGGTTTTATCTGACCTCTGAGATGCAGTCTGGGCGGGGTGTTCCTGATGAGCGCGTACCTGCCCTGCATTTTGCTGCCGGATAGTTCGAAGAATGTCGTGTAGCCCTTTGTTGTTTCCAAACCATTCCGGAAGATAATAAAAAGTCTCAAAACAATCACAAACATTGATATATACTATTATACACTGATATACTATTAGAGGTTCAAAAATATGGCTAAACCGATTGATCTTGGATTGGTATTAGAGGGAGAGGATGCTGTAGACTTTTGGAATAATGAAAAAAAACCCGCAACAAAGATTCAAATTGAGATGTTCAAGGAAGCAAAAAAGTTATACAATAAACTCAGGCTTTAATTGTGAGTGGAAAAATATCATGGGATGAACTTGAAACTTCCCCATTAACTATAAAGCATAATCTTAGCTCATTTGACTCAACAAGCTTTGAGTTGAACGATTTTTTGAAAAACGATGCCCTGATAAATCAGGAGCATTTGCTTAACCGAAGTTACGTATGTTTCTTCAAAAGCCGCATGATAGGTTTTTTTACATTAACAACTGACACCATTACAGCAAAAGCAGTAAATCGATCGGATGGTTTTGACAATTATAAATATGCAAAGTATCCGGCTATTAAAATTGCAAGATTGGCAGTAGATAAAAGATGCGAGAGACGTGGGGTTGGGACACATCTATTATTCGCTGCAATCGGTATTGCATTATCGATCTCCGAGCATGTCGGTTGTCGGTACATAACAGTAGACTCAAAGAAAAAATCTGTGAAATTTTACGAAAAATATAATTTTGCTATCGTGAAAACGCGTAAGGATATGGATTTTATCCCAATGTATTTGAATATGTATCCGATAATTGAAGAAATGCAACCAGTAGAATCTCTGAATGACTGGTGATCGAGGACAAGGAAGATCGTTTTGTTAATTGTGTAGATTTGCTTTTTTGGTGTATGTTATATGCGTATGCATACCAGAAGCCTTTATTTCCGTTTAAATCACAGCCAGTTCCTGCCCGCATTCGCACTTTCCTTCTGCCCACCGAATCCGGTCTTGATGAGCGCATACCTCCCCTGCATTTTGCTGCCGGATAGTTCGAAGAATATCTTCTCGTTCTTCCTGAAGTCTTCGATCACAAGCCTACCCCGATCCCAGATCGTCACTGTTCCTGCGCCGTAGTGTCCTTTTGGTATCTCGCCTTTGATGTCTGCGTATTCGAGTGGGTGATGATGTATCGGGTAATCTTTTATTCTACCGATACCGATAAATAACAGTGTGGTCATATCGGATGTGTTTAATTATGACCGATACCGATAACCAGTTGATCAGAAAGGATGTTCTTGCACGTATTGATGAGAAGATGAAAAGACTCAATTCAATGCGCCCACTTTCAGCAGATGCTGTGAATAGGTTGCATGAGGAGATGCGGCTGTTGCATACGTATCATTCCAATGCGATAGAGGGAAATACACTTACATTGCCGGAAACAAAACTTGTGCTTGAAGAGGGGATCACAGTTGGTAAAAAGCCGTTGCGTGATTATTTTGAGGCGGCCAATGGCGCAAAGGCATTCGATCTGGTGGAGGATATTGCAAAGAAAAAAACACCAATTGATCATGTTACGATCCAGCGGATTCATGAGGTTGTGACTGCAGGTATACTTGAGGATGCCGGAAGATATCGCACCAAGAATGTGAGGATTACGGGTGCATCAAAGACTCCGCCTGACTGGTCAAAGTTGGTAGGGTTGATGGATGGTTTAATCAATGAGGTGGTACAAAGTAAGATGGGGGTGATCCGGACGGCTGCTATTTTTCATCACAGGTTCGTTGAGATCCATCCGTTCATTGATGGTAATGGCAGGGTTGCACGCCTTCTTACGAACCTGTACCTCATAGCAAATGGTTATCCTCCAATTGTACTCAAGGCGATGGAGAGGAAGAAGTATTACAGATGCTTAAGGGCTGCAGATTTGGGACATCCTGCTAAGTTCATTGATCTTATTGCAAAAGCTGTTGATGAGAGTTTGACTTTGTACCTCTCTATCTGCGGAGGTTCTGATGAACTGGTGCCGCTCAGTGTTCTGGCTCAAAAAACCCAATATTCACAAGAATACCTGAGTCTTCGAGCAAGACAGGGATTGCTGGATGCTGTGAAGATCGGAAGAACCTGGCATGCTACGAAGCACGCAATCGAGAGATATATGTCTGAGCATGCAAATGCATAATGACCCGTTTATTAAGTAGTCCACAGACGGTTTTTCCGATGGATGAACGATTCAAAAAGCTGCCATTTCCGCTTAAAGAACAACCAGTTCCTGCCCGCATCCGCACCTTCCTTCTGCCCACCGGATCCGACTTTGATGAGCGCATACCTGCCCTGCATTTTGCTGCCGGACAGTTCGAAGAGTATCTTTTCATTCTCTTTGAGGTCTTCGACGATAAGCCCGCCCCGATCCCAGAGTGTTACTGTTCCTGCGCCGTATTGCCCTTGTGGTATTTCGGTGTCGAAGTCTGCGTATTCAAGTGTGTGGTCTTCTGTCCGGATGGCGAGTCGCTTGATGCCGGGTTCTGTGGGCGGTGTTTTCGGGATGGCGAAGCTTTTGAGGACTGCGTCGATCTCATATATTATCCCAATTGACTTGAGAAGGTTTTTATCATCAACTTAGAGTATGCTTTGAATTGTCTTATATATTCAAGTCATTTATTCTTATTTCCTATCCTTTTTGTTTTCTCCGGCACTTCGAGATAATTATCACTTGAAATAACGCTACCTCCCAGTTTCTCTTCAATATCCTTTCGTGTCGCACCGGCCACATCTCCCCCATCGTTTGCATCATTTCTCAACTCAGGGAATTTTTGGGAATCCCTGTCGCGTGTAAACCTTGTTGTCGTAGCCTCGCCGAGCATTGTAAGGATTAATTCAATATCATCCATGTGGTCCCTCAGATTTTCATTTTCCAATTTTTAAAAATGTTTGTACTCACCAGGAGTTTATCCGAAAGTCGCCCTGGATATCTCAGCTGTCAGAATGGAGTATTCCTGTCTGGAGTTTACTCCTCTTTTATCCCACTCGTTGGTAAGTTCATCCCTTATCGCTATTCCTCTTACTCTTTTTTCAATCCACTCATCCGAATAGCCCTTCTGTTTATAGATTTTTTTCATTCGTTTTTGAGCCAGTTCCGGGTCTTCTATTTCCTGCACCCGTTCATATCCTACTTTCGCAAGCCATCTCTTGAAGGGTTCAGCTTTTTTTGAAGGAATGGATTGAATAAGTCTAAATGCGTTTTCTGTATTAATGCAGTCTGTATTGTAATATTTACCATCAGATGAGGGCAATTTCAGTTGTAAACAAATTGTTAACAACTGAATATCTCTCCTTTTCAAAACCCCCCAGTACTGTCTTGGACTACCACTTTCTGTGAGTGTCCGGATTATATCAACCACTGAGTAAAACCACTGTTCATCATGCCACGTTCTCCTTATTTTTGCACCCTTAAAAACGACAAGTGCGTCTTTTGAATCCATCTTATTTCCTCTCATTGAATTTCTCGACAATTTTTATCTCTTCGGATAGTCAGGGCGTAGAGTTTGTAGACGAGATGGTTTTCTTTAGTATTTTTTAAACATAATTGTTTTTTTTGTATATATACCAAAGCCAAGCGAGGTGAAAGTATTAATTCCTTTGCTCTGCCTTGATGAGCGCGTACCTGCCCTGCATTTTGCTGCCGGATAGTTCGAAGAGTGTCGTTCTTTGTGGGGTTTTTGACGATGAGCACGCTCAGGATCCGGGGTGTTGATGTTATTGCGGCGTGGTGGTCTTTTAATTTTATCGATATATACTTCTGAGATTAAGCGTGAACGACTCAATATTTCACAATTTTAATAAACAATTTTGAGAAAAACGTTGGAATACATATAAGCTTATATAGTTTTCACCTTCAATAATCATAAATAAGAGATGATTCCAATGCCTGAAATTGAATTAATTAAATCACCATGGGAAAACGTGCTTTTGGATTTGGTTGAACAAACCGAGAAAAGTTTACGAATTACAAGTCCATTTATAAAATCAAAACCTGTGGAAAAAATAATTTCTGCAAAAAGCAATGATGTCTCCATCGAATGTATTACATCCTTTAAGTTGATGAACTTTTATCGCAAATCATCGGATTTGAAAGCATTGAATACAATTTTAGATAGTGGTGGAATCATTCGAAATCATCAGCCGCTCCACTCAAAAATATATGTTTTTGATGAAACACAAGCAATTGTTACATCAGGCAATTTAACATATAGTGGTTTGAATACAAATTACGAGTACGGTGTTTTAATTAGAGATAATGACAACGTATCAAACATTATACATGATTTTTATGACATTTTCAATAGTAACATAGCCGATAAGATTACTCCTGAAAACATCGAAACGGTAGAACAAATAATCCAAGATACACCACGGGAAAAAGGAATTAAATTCAAACCTTTACAATACGGGGAAGATGAAAGTGACATTTTTGATGCGGGTCTACCTCCAATTGTAAAAAATCTGACAGGTTGGAAACTTGAAGTTTTTAATTGTTTGGAATCTATTGAAAACAGAACATTTGGCTTAAATGAAGCTTATGAGTTTGAAGATGTCTTGAGTGGAAAACATCCCGATAACCGTAATATCAAGGATAAAATACGCCAGCAACTTCAATATTTAAGAGATTTGGGATTAATTGAATTTAAGGAA
>JAUVET010000070.1 GCA_030594665.1 Methanosarcinaceae archaeon | reverse complement strand
ACAGAGACTGTAGCAACTTTCCCTCTGTGTCCTCTGTGCTCTCTGTGGCCAGAATTTCACTCGCAAGAGGTCATACTTATTTTGTTATAATGATCCTCGGTGACCATCTGCAGTTCTAAATTATACTTGCGGAGTGGTATAAATCCACAAGTACAAAAAACTTCCCCTTACCCGAACTTCACAACCGGACAGACCTCAATACACTTCCCGCAATGGACACACCCATCCCCGATAACAGCCACCCATCCTCAATAACTATCACATCATCCGGACACTGCCCGACACATACACCGCACCCACGACACTTGAGGGCGCGCCGAATGGACAGTTCAACCCTATGCATCAACCTGTGTGAGTTTTCGCGAGTCTACGCGCTAAATCCGCTATTCCGGTTTTGTCTGATACGCTGAGCAGTGCCCTTTTGACCAAAAAATCACCGTAGTAAGTTGGTATCTTACAAGATATTTTCGTGTTTTTTTGGCACGAAAATCTCGTTGCCTTCTGGTCACAACACCAAAATCCAGTGATTTAAACAATTATATCAGACGCACATTTACACTGATTAACGCCAATACAACCTGAAATCTGCGTAAATCTGCGTCTAAAAAAATGAAAATAGAACCGCGCTGCCTTTTGGTTCCGGCTCGCCCAGGTTGGGGAATATCTGGTATAAGCGTTATGGTTTGGAGATGGGGATTTGAGGGATAGTTCACTTTCATGTTGTTTTTGCATTTCTTCAAGTTCTTTCATTCGATCCGGAATTTTCCACCTTCCTGGATCTTTGCCAACATGGCATCACGTTAAGGTTGCGATCTAACTCAATCCAAAGCATCTTTCACTTTGGCAGTTAGCAAACAACAGTAATCTATATGTAGTTGAGAGTAAAGTATACTACTTATGTCTCAACAAAAGTTCGTCAACCGCAAAAACGAGTTGAAATTCCTTGAAACCCGACACAAAAACAAGTCTTCCGAGTTCATAGTCATTTACGGCAGAAGGCGTGTTGGAAAAACTGAGTTGATGCTAAAATTCCTTGAAAATAAAAAGGGAATGTATTTTCTGGCATCGACAGAAGGAGATCGGCAAAACATTCAGGATTTTTCCAAAATTGTCGGTCGGATAATTAATGATGACAATTTTGGTGAGATCGAATTTTCCGGGTGGCAGTCTTTGTTTGAAACATTGTTCAAGCACAGGTCATTTTACGAGTTGATCAAGCATGAAAAATTTGTTATAATTATTGATGAATTCCCATTCCTGATACAAAACAACAAAGCGATACCATCCATTTTCCAAAAGATGTGGGAACTTGTGATGAAGAATGAAAACATCATGCTCATGTTATCAGGATCGGCTGTGAGTGTTATGGAATCCGAGGTTTTGGGGCATAAAAGTCCATTGTATGGAAGGCGAACAGGTCAATGGCAGGTTGCGCCACTGGATTTTAAACACACGAAGGATTTTTTGCCATACTCCACTGAAGACCTCATCAATACATGGTTTGTTGTTGGCGGAATTCCTGAGTATCTTTTAAAGTTTGATACAGGCTTGACATTCTGGGAAAATGTGCTGGAGAATGTGATAACAAAAGGAACGTATCTTTCTGAAGAGGCTGATTTTCTTTTAAGCGAAGAATTCAGGGAACCAAAGAACTATAAGTTGATCTTTAAGGGTATTGCACTTGGATATAACTCTCTTGGAGAGATATGCAATTACACCGGCCTCGATAAGAGTATGGTGTCCAAGTATTTGAGCGTGTTATGCAGGATGCATATAGTAAGGGCTGAGATGCCTGTGACGGCATCTTCCAAGTTTAAAAGGCGGCTGTATTTTATGGAGGAGCCGTATTTCAATTTCTGGTTCAGGTACGTTTATCCTAACAGGATCGATCTGGAAGCCAATAGGAGCAGGGAAGTTCTTGAATTGATCAAAAGCGACTTTTCAACATATTCCGGTCACATGTTCGAGATCCTTGTTACTGATCTGATCAAAAAAGGAAATATTCTTCAAAATTGTTCCTTCTCAAAGATCGGCAGATGGTGGCATAAGGATGCAGAGATCAATATTGTTGGTTTGAATGATGGCACAGGAGAGATCTATTTCGTGGAGTGCAAATGGAAGGACATGAGTGAGATAGATGCACTTAAAATTTTGAATAAATTGCAAGTCAAGTCCGACCTCGTGCAGTGGAACAATGATACCCGGAAAGAGTATTTCGTTCTTGTTGCAAAGAAGGTTGGGGGGAAAGAGTCGCTTCGTAAGGAGGGGGTTTTGGTTTTTGATATGGATGATATGGTGGGTTAGGTGATTTATATATATCAGAATAGTATTGATCTTAATCGTTATACCCCCGCAACTCTGCCGGAGTGAGGTTCATTAAAGTTAGGGACTTGCCGCTTTAGAGTTAAAAAGTGTTAGATGTCAGTCAAAAATCATCCAGATCATATGCAACAAATCCTTCAGCCCGCAGGCGTTGTTTGCCTTCGATCTTTTTTGCAATTAATCCGAAATATTCCTTACGTATTCCCATATTCCATTGTAAGAATGTTGATTTTTCATTGAGTTTACTAAATATTCGCCGACAATCAGTTAATGAAAGTGTTTTCCATTTACATTCAACGAACAGTATTTCCTTTGAACCATCATTTAATGCCACAAGATCGATCTCTTTATCTCTGTGCCACCAACATCCGATCTTTGTAAATTCAAAAGGCAGAGATTTGGTCGTATTTTTGTCTTCCAAAAACTCTCTGGAAACATCTTCGAATATCTTTCCAAGATATTGATTGTAGCCTATGTCAAAATCTGTGATCCTTCCAGTTGATATAAGCTCAGATTTGTTTGGATAAATAAATCTGAAATAAAATTTAAAATAATTGTCAGAAAGAGCATACTTGCGATTCCTTTTTCTTTCCTTATCGCTAAGTACTGGATACAATTCCTCAATGACATGCAGATTTACCAGATTACTCAAGTATTTCGATACCGTGGGTGCGGAAAATTCTGTGTAATTTACGATTTCACCGAATTTTGTGCTGCCAAATGCAATGGCCTTCAATATCTTAAAATATCGCGTTGGATCTCTTAATTCACTTTTAATTAAAATATCCACTTCATTGAACAGTGTTTTGTTCTGCTGAAAAACCTCTTCAAGATCTTCACCGTGCTCAAGCCGGTAACACACTTCTTTGATATATTCGGGGATGCCATCTGTTATGCCATATACTCTGATTGCTTCTTCAAACGATAAAGCACCAAATTTCAGTATATGCGATGCTTTTAGCGGCTCTAAAAATATCTGACCTGTGCGTCTGCCATACAATGGACTTTTAATATCCAGAAGATAATTTTCCATCATTGAGATTGATGAACCACAGACAATAAGTTTGATCGTGGTATTCTTTAATGATCCATCCCACATTTTCTGGAATTTGGATAATAATGCTTTGTTTTCCAAAATGAGATTGGGAAACTCATCCAAAACAATGATCAATTTATCTTCATTTGCGATCAGCTCGAAAACTTCTTCCCATGTAAGATCACTTTTTGCGATCAAAGGATTATTTACAGTTTTTGCAATGATCTCTTTAAATGAGTTTAAGTTTTCTTCCTCTAACGCCTGTTCAACAAAAAAATACACTGCTTTGCGGTCTTTAATCGATTCTTTTATAAGTTCTGTTTTACCGATTCGCCTTCTCCCGTAAATTACTATAAATTCGGCACGATCAGAATCGAATGTGTTTTTTAAAAATACAAGTTCCTTTTCACGATTAACAAAAGGCAGTTGTTTCCACATGATTATTATAATCGTGTGGAAAGTATTTAACTATTTGGCTTTGTGCTGTTATATTAAACCATGTCTGATTTTTGTGATATTCTGCCACAGAGTACACAGAGAATGATCTATTTTGTGGAGTGCAAATGGAGGACATGAGTGAGGTGGATGCACTTAAAGTTTTGAATAAACTGCAAGTCAAGTCCGACCTCGTGCAGTGGAACAATGATACTCGGAAAGAGTATTTTATTTCTATTCAATTATTGAAAAAACCTCTCGAGTTGTTATAAAGTTCTGGATCAGTTTTTTCAATAATGTAAGCATTAGTAGGATTCTCGACTGCTGATGTTTGCATTCCATCTGAAAATATGATTGCTGTAAATGTCTTGCCAAGTGTGCTACTTGAAAAGTCCGTCATTATACTCCCCAAGACGGTTCCTTCGGTCCCTTGATTAATATTGGTCTGTGGTATTGCTGCCCATACTTTTCCTGTACCATCATCAAGCTGGATATATGAGTAACCGCCCGAGTTAATAATGTCTACAACCTTTCCTGAGATCTCTGCTCTCGAATATGTATATGGATTCGCTTCTATATCGCCGGCATTGTATGCGATCGACAAGGGCTGGGTTTCAGTCATTGAATCCATCGCATCTGTTGTGTTTGTAGGTCTAGATGTAGCAACATCAGAAGTGCTGCTATCGATAACCTTTTCAGGCTGTGTGTAAGACAGCGGCACATCATTCAAATCATTTGAACTTGGTGCAAACATCACAAACCCGAAAAACATTGCGCCAAATATAATTGCCAACATGAAAATATTCGTGCGGGTCTTGCTCTTCTGTTTTGTTATGCGCTTTTGCTCATCGCGTGCTTCCTGTTTTAGCCGTGCATATTCCTGCGCCTTTTTTTCCTTCTGCTTGCGTAACTTCTCCTCTGTTTCTTTTTCTTTACGCTCAATTTCCAATTGTTCCTTCTCTTTCCTCAGACGCTCTTCATCTGCCTTCTTATCTTCACCTACATTAAATTTAGTCCTCTGCACCACACTATCCTGAATATTAACGGATGCGCCACCCTCGCCCCCAACTCCGCCAAAATTCGACCTCTGCACAATCGAATCAATGATATTGATAACCTGCTGCTTTTTGATAATGCCAATTTCCTGCGCGGACTGTACAGTACTAATCACATGCCGCAGTTCAGCCACAGTCTCATTAAGAAATCCATTCAACCCATGCGACTTATCCGATGCAACCCTTAACATTACTTGGGTAAGCCCATCGTCTTCCTTGATCAGAGCGGTCAAAAGATAGTATGCCTTCTCTCCAATCGATTCACTGGCAAGGTAGAGCATCCTCCCACCATCGACCGGATAATCATCCACCTTATGATGCCGACTTTTGCAGGTTTGTACAAGATACGAAGCGAGACGTTCAACACTTATCCCCTTAAAATTGAGCCCGGTTTCGGCAGAATGTCCACTATTTGAAAGTTCAAGGAACTCAGCCCTTGGCATTGCTTTGCCTTTAAGGAAAGGACAGACACAATGCACCTCCTTTGGGTGCATGTCAACCCTCTGCCGGTTCCATTTTGCGTCACGGTAAGAGAGAAGTGCCTCAATATTGACTTGATGAACACAACCAAGTGGTTTTAATACGAACTCGGCGGTGTGAGTTTTCTCAGGAGGAATGTTGCCAAGATTCTGTATTCTGTTCCCTTCAAGATTGAATAGGGATTTAGGATAATCAAGAGTAACCTCAACATCTGAGATGGCAAGATCACTGATATTGGTTATTCGGATACCAAACCTGATATTGTTATCAGGAAGAACTTCATAACCACGTTTTATTTCAATATCTGCCATTTTTTGCCACCGATGACAATATATATATATATATATATTTTATTCCAACCAGTTTTCCACTTTCAATCCATCGATTCTTTTGAAATGGTTTGAATTGTTTGTAACGAGAATACAGTTGTTAACAAAAGCTACACTGGCAATCAAAATATCGAAATCTTCAATAATCTTTCCTTCTGATTTCAATTTCGATTTAAATCGTCCAAATGCTTCAGCTGAAGAGTTATTATCCGAATAAACTGTCAAATTCTTTTTGAATTTGTTAATCCTCTTTAAATTAGCATCAACCCTCTGAGAATTATATGCTCCAAAATAGAGTTCTGCAAGTGTCGCATTAGACACTGAAAGAGAAAAAACACCAATTTCTTTTACTTTATTGTTCAATACTTCATTTCCATTGAGCATGTATATGCAAATGTTTGTATCCAACAAATATTTCAAAATATCTTCTCCGTTCTGAGAGTAGATTTTCTACTGGAATAGATATCATTTATCTGCTCATCAATTGACCTTTTATCGTCCCATGTGCCGCATACAGACAAAAAATCTTCGGTAGCAGTTTCTTCTGACGATTCATTCATCATGATCTCAGACCTGAAAAAATGGACCATCTTGAGAATCTTTTCTTGAACCATCTCCGGCAGATCTCTGATCTCTTTTAAGATTTCTACTTCCTGCTTTGTTTTTGTTTGCATAAAATGCCTCCATCAATTGTTAATTTTATCAATAACTTATCAGTAACGATCTTTACTACTCTTTACTTAATGTGTTTTACTATCCAGTGAACATTTAAAAAGAATGGTTTTGAAACATTTAAATTATGTGGTTGGAGAATTTATGTTTTTTGAGGTATTTTATAACTATCCTGACAAAAATACACTCGCTCAATATTGATGAAATATGTTTTGTTCAAGAAATTAGATCACAATCCGACTTTTGATACAAAGCCGATTTGAGTGAACTACTCCTCCCTACCGCTACACGGTGAGGAAGGAGCTTCCTGCTTCATTCCCCCAACCAACGTCAGTGGGTCCACAGGCTTTATCCGTAGTTCCTACGGTGCTACGATTTAAGATATTGATTGCAGCATTAACATCCCTGTCCATTTCCAGACCACAGTAAGGACACTTATGTGTACGCACTGAAAGAGATTTGGGAACTTTGTTGCCACAATTGCTACAAT
>JAUVET010000253.1 GCA_030594665.1 Methanosarcinaceae archaeon | reverse complement strand
ATCAAATATCTCCGGCATGCCCACAGATACAGGATCACTTATTTTTCTTATAGTTGGAGAAATTTTCGATAGCAACCGCTCCAAAAGTGTCAACAAGACTGTCAAGTATGCGAGTTGTTATCGCATTTGCAGCATTGTCGGCAGTTGTGGTTGCTGAATATATATACCGAATTCTTTGACCGTTTTTATCCACCCTGCGCTTTGCAAAATCGGCTTTTACAAGCCGATCCAGTGTACCGGCTACGCTTGACAGGGGGATGTTGGTTTTTGTTGTGATCTCTGATGTCATCATCTCATCGTTTTCCCATAGCACTTCCATGATCTGAGCTTCAATGGGACTGAAGAATTTTGTCAGTCCTTCATTTGAGATGTTTATCCTATCTATTTTAACCATGCTTTACGATTAGTGTAAATAAATATAAATCTTGCGCATATTATATAATTAACTTTTTTTGGCGAAACGTATTTATGCAAAGAACACAATGGTTGTGTGCAAACTCTGCAATACCGTAGAAGTGACAAGGACAACACTCTAATAACAGAGACAATATCATGTCAGGGAATAGGACGAAAAAGAAAAGCATACCTGACAAATGCAGATCATGTATGATATGTTATCCAAAACGAAAAAAATATGATAACTCAGATAATAATAGCAATGATAATAAGTGACAATAATGATGAATAGGTGATATAAATGAGCAAACCAATATTATTCGATTTTACAGCCACATGGTGTGGACCGTGCAGAATGCAAAAACCGATCCTTGAGGAACTTGAAAAGGAATTTGGAGACAAGGTTGAGATCAAGGAAGTGGATGTTGACCAAAATCAGGAACTTGCAGCAAAGTACGCCATTCGTGTAGTTCCAACACTTATAATGGAAAAAGACGGTGTTGAAGCTAAACGTTTTATAGGAGTTACCTCGGCAAGTATCCTTGGCGCAGAATTCAATAAACTCCTGTAAGATTCCCTGTCTTTTATTTTTTTCTGCAGCCCCCAAGCAGTTCACCGGCTCCACTCTTTAAGACAGAATATGCAACACTTCTAACCGGACGCAACATACCACATGTAGTATATTCCCTATTCGTCAACTTTATAATAGTAGTACTCGCCCTTCGACTTCTGTTCCCGATCAAGTCTTGAACCGACCTTGTTCACCCTCGGGCGGATCGTGTCCTCATCCCTGCGGAACGTAATCCCAAGATTTGCCAAAAACTTGTTCATGCCATCCTGCATGCCCATGGGCTCATGTGCCTCACCATATACGGCAGACTCTCCTTCGAACACGATCAAACGCTCGCTCAGCATATCGATCATGTAAATATCATGGTCAACGACCATTGCGGTTTTTTTGCTATTCTCGGCAAAACGCTTGATGGCTTTTGTTGCAAGTGTGCGCTGTTCAACATCAAGGTGGGCACTCGGCTCATCAAGAATATACAGGTCAGCTTCCTGGCTCAAACACGCTGCAATCGCCACTCTTTGCAATTCACCGCCACTTAAGTCGGTGACGATCTTATCAAATAACCCCTCAAGTTGCAATGGCTTTGCGATCTCGGCCTGATAGTAACTTGTATCGAACCTGCGTGTCACGCCTCGCAGGAAATCCTGCACGCGCACAGGCATGTCGGCTTTGATATACTGCGGCTTGTATGCGATCTTTATGTCAACATCGATCTCACCCTCATCCGGTTCGATCTCTTGTGCAAGTATCTTCAAGAAAGTGGATTTACCAATACCGTTCGGACCGACAATACCCAGAACTTCACCTTCCTTCAATGAACCGCCGGTTGTTTTAAGTGAAAATCCGTCCCCATATTTCTTGGAGAAATCCCCGTACTTTACAAGAATTCCAATATCGGTCTCGGTTCTTGGAGGATGCATTTCGAATTTTATCGCCTCAGGGCGAATACGCACATTCTCCTCAGGAAGATAACCTTTGAGATACTGGTTGATACCGATCCGCACACCCTTCGGATAGGTCATTACACCATATCCACCCGGCTGACCGTATGCTATGTGCACCGTGTCTGCAAGCATATCAAGGACCGCAAGGTCGTGCTCGACAACCAGAACCGCTTTCTCTTTAGCAATTTCCTGAATAAGGTGTGCTGAATTGATACGCTGGTATATATCCAGGTACGGACTGATCTCGTCAAAGAAGTAAAAATCTGCATCTTTTGCCATACATGCCGCAAGAGCCACCCTCTGGAGTTCCCCGCCACTTAGTTCACTGATCTTGCGGTCGATTATGGTTGCGAGATTGAGCCTCTCCACCAGTTCATCCAGAACACCGCGCTCATTGGTCTTTTCAAGCAGGTCGCTCGTCTTTCCTTTAAACGTCTTTGGGATCATGTCAATGTACTGCGGTTTTTGTGAAACTGTTACTTTGCCGTCAATAACATCACTGAAATAATCATATAGGGCAGAGCCGGCATAGTATTCCAAAACCCTGTCCCAGTCGCCTTTTTCCTCACCGAAGTTCGGGACAAGTGTGCCAGATAGTATCTGTACAGCCGTACTTTTCCCGATACCGTTGGGTCCGAGGATACCTGTGACCTTTCCGACCTGTGGCACGGGAAGTCCGAACAGGGCAAAGCCATTTGTTCCGTACCTGTATGTTGGTTCCGTAAGGGCTTCCGGCAGACCTATTATCATGATAGCGTCAAATGGGCACTTGTTGACACATATTCCGCAACCTACACACAACTCTTCCGATATCACTGCCTTTCCGTCATCCCCAAATACGATGGTCTCATCACCTGTCCGGACCCTTGGGCAGTACTTTTCGCATTCATGGCTGCATCGTCTTGGCTGGCAGCGGTCCTTGTTCAATATCGCTATTCGCATTTTATATCCCTGTGTTGAATTTAGTGTTAATGTTAATGTTAATGTTAGTGTTAAACTAAACTTGTAACAACTCACCTTTAAGAAGTTGATGTGTTTTTAGCCTTTCCATTAGGTGACACTTTAAATTTTCAGACACGGATTTACACGGATTTACACAGATTTGCTGTTAATTGGGATTATTTTTAAATTTTTTAGATTTGTTTATCCATCACACGGCGCTTTATTTGCACAGAAGTTCCAAAATTTATCAAAAGACCAACTTCAATTCCAGTTGCTTTAAGATAATTTACAAGTTGAACTTCATGGAT
>JAUVET010000295.1 GCA_030594665.1 Methanosarcinaceae archaeon | reverse complement strand
CAGGCATGCGTTTGTTGGAAACAGTACCGTGCTGCGAGCACTTAACGCACACATCCAGTTCACTTCCGTCAATGGCAACTTTAATAGGTTTACCATGTATTTCCGCACCGCATATTTCACATTCCATATTTCATCAACTCTTAAAAGATACTCACAAAATGAAATCCTTTCATACCATAGCTATTTGGGAGATTCTGAATATTATTGAAGGAGTTCAACAAAGTTAGACCGGATAAATATCTATTTAATAGAATTCACGTCGAAAGGGCTATATACCGTTTGTGCTTAAATAATATTCGGAGAATTCATGAGCGATACTATAGAAAGTAAAAATTATGAAATTACCGGTATTGGTACAAAAAGTTATGACCATGTCGGAGTTGATAGTAACGAAGATTTCTCTAAATATATGCTGGATCGAATGAAACAGCTGGAAGCAAGAAATGTTTTTTTAAGAGAACAATGTGACCTGATCAAATCAGAAAAGCGTTTTGTGGAGAATCAGAAACTCAAATATGAGCGTGAACTTCGCAGGATGCAGGCTGAGCTCGATAAGTTAAAAGCGGCGCCTCTTATTGTCGGTACAATTTTGGATGTGGTTGATAATGACAAGGTGTTGGTCAGAAGTACCACGGGTCCGCAGTTTATGGTAAATGTATCACAGTACATTGAAGATGATGTGCTTGTGGTTGGTGCAAAGGTGGCATTGAACCAGCACACACTCGCAGTCGTGGATATTATTCCGCCAACTGAAGAGCCAATGGTCAGTGCAATGGAGATCATTGAATCGCCTGGTATAGACTATAGCAGGATTGGTGGACTTGATGCACAGATACAGGAACTTGTGGAGTCTGTTGAACTGCCTCTTAAAAAGCCGGAAACATTTGAGCGTATGGGTATTACGCCGCCAAAAGGTGTTCTTTTACATGGTCCGCCCGGTTCCGGTAAAACACTGCTTGCAAAGGCTGTTGCTAACAGGACGGAGGCTACTTTTATCAGGGTGGTTGGCTCGGAACTTGTCCAGAAATACATAGGCGATGGTGCAAAACTTGTGCGTGATATTTTTGTGATGGCAAGAAAAAAGGCACCAAGTATTATATTTATTGATGAATTGGACGCAATCGCGACCATACGATTAAACGACTCAAGCGGAGCAGATCGCGAAGTACAGCGAACCCTCATGCAACTGTTGTCCGAGATGGACGGGTTCGATAGTCGTGGTGATGTACGGCTTATTGCTGCAACAAACCGACCGGATGCCCTTGACCCTGCAATACTGCGCCCTGGCAGGTTTGACCGTGTGGTAAAGGTTCCGATGCCGGATATCGAAGCCAGGGAACATATCATTAAGATACATATTGAGAACATGACGATCTCCAATGACATTGATTTTGGTAAACTGGCAAAACTCACTGAAGGTTCAACCGGCGCAGACTTAAAAGCCATTGCAACAGAAGCGGGTATGCTTGCTATACGTGCCGACAAGGATTCAGTGGATATGTATGATTTTCTTGATGCGATCAAAAAGGTATCAAGATCCGTGCGCCCATCGATAGAAACACAACCTGAAGCAATGTTTGTATGATCTGGTTTTGGATAATTCGTATAGCTTTGGTAAGATTGCTGCATAAATGTGATTGTTCCATCTGAAACAAAAAACGTATTTGTTTCGTTGGTTTCGATAGATAACTTCGACAGAAGTTATCGATAGGTGACTTCGACAGAAATCATCGATAGAAGTTATCGACAGAAGTTATCGACAGAAGTTATCGATAGATAATTTCGATAGAAATAATTGATACTAATGTCTTAACACTTTGATTTTCAGACAATTATAATTTAAAATCTAACCACAGAGGACACAGGGAAACACAGAGTTTGTACCTGATTTTACTCTCGGTGTTCTCTGTGACCTGCACGCCTTGCGGGCGTAGCAGGCACTCAACTCCGTAGGAGGTGAGTGTCTTCCGTGGTTTATTGCGTATCACTTGTTGGAATTTACATATTATTAGTTAATATTGATTGGTTTTTAACTATAATCTGAACATTATCTAAGATTTTCGTATGTTTTGAATTCGCCGCCTGCGGCGAATTGAATCGACGTAAAAAATAGGAAAACAAATACAAAAGATCATATCCAAACTTGCTTTGGAATGAATAATCAATTACTTGTTCATAATTTCTCAGACGACCTAAAACATGCTCAACCAACTCAAAGATACCATAAGAACAGCAATCATTCCCATAGCAAAAGCCGTTCCCTTATCTCCGAATGCATTGACGCTCATTGGTCTTGCAATCAGTTTCATCTCGGCGGCGGCATTTTCGCGCGGTGAGCTTATCACAGGAGGCGCGTTGATCCTTGTAAGCGGTGTGTTCGACACACTCGATGGCGCGGTTGCCAGGGCGAACGGGCGCATGACATCCTTTGGTGGTTTTCTGGATTCGGTCTGTGACAGGTATGCTGACGCTATCGTTTTCATTGGAATTATGTATGGCGCGCTGGATGGCAACATATCGACACCCGCGCTGCTCGGAATA
>JAUVET010000240.1 GCA_030594665.1 Methanosarcinaceae archaeon | reverse complement strand
CTCGGAAAAATGTTTCACCTGCATATAGCGATTAATAGGGATTATCCCTATGGCGTCAATCTGACATCTGTGTCAATAAAATGGAATAGTTGTATGTATACATTTAACATCACCGCCCCCTTTGTATTTTCTTTGAATTTTTTGAATGCATAACTGCAAATGTAGCGATGTGTGTTACACTACACAAAATCACTGCCGATTTTTGATTTCGTTACAAATTATTAAAATATAAATCGGTCGAATGCTAACGAAAATAGAATCTCAAAATACTGGATTTTCTGATTAAAATCGGTGTTTTACACAGACGCTAAAATGACGCCATAGCTTTTGTTCACAGCTTAACTCCATACATAAGTTAGCCGGATAATTAATTATGGGTCAGAACCAACAAAACCAAAAGTATTAGAAAGATATAATGAATAAAAAGGTGAGTGTGAAAATGAGATTAAGGTGCTGGAGGAATCAGATTGCGGTTCGTGAGAGTGAGAAGGCAGGGGTTTGAATGAGTGAACTTGATCTGAAAAAAGAGATTCTAAAAGAATTAGGAATATTAATCCAGATAGCCAGCCCGGATTTTGTGCTTATTCCGCCTTATAATCGGTTTTCTGCTGATAGTGAACACCGCGCTGTTGATTTGCTTTTCTATTATCGTAATATGCAATGCCTGATTCCGGTTTATCTCAAGTTTGGAGATTTGCATACCGATGATGTTGAATGGATGAAAGTCAATTTGCAAGCGCTTGATGAATATAATATACAGCAAGATGATGGAAAACCAGTTGGAATTATTTTGTGTGTTCAGGATAATAAAGAGCATACAGAGCTTGTGCAACTTGAAGAAAATAATGGATGGGTTTATAAATACACCATAATGCTGCCACTGCGGAAAATTTTTGCAGGGCTACTGCGAGATTCAGTCAAGCACGCACGCGAAGAACTTGCCTCTGGAAAGTTTATGAGGTGGTATAATGAGCATTGAATCCATTCCGGAAAGTTTGGCGGCATTGTGCAACTGGAAGCGTTATCCGGAGTGTAAGGATCCGGGCGTGGAGCGGATTAAAGAATCGAAGTATTGATGAAATGAACTTAACAACTTCTGCATGAAGGAATTGAATGCAAGGAAATTCATTTAAGTCGTTACTTTATACATACATGAATGATATTATAGCAAAAAAGGAAGATAATCCCCATGACTACTGATTTAACATTCATAACAAACGAGGAAAATAACAAGTTGGAAGATAGGTTTGCTGCTCTAATTAAAGATTCTCAGTTTTTTGATTGTTTGGTAGGTTATTTCTACACGAGTGGATTTCATTCATTAAGGAGTCACAAAAACCATGACAAAAATAGAAATGGCTGCACGGAGTGATATAAACTATCCCCTTGTGAACCAGACCCGATGCCGGCATCCCCAAAATTAACCTCAGCGGTACCATCGCCTTGCCCCGTCTAAGCCCTTAATGGACTCGGCGGGAATTGAACCCGCGGCCTTTACGTTGCGAACGTAACGATCTTCCCCTGATCTACAAGCCCACAAAAAATAAAAAAAGAATATGTGTGTTGAAATGATCTACCTAAACAGGTCGTCCGAGTTCAGTAACCTGGACACTTTCAACACCTGGAACTGCTGCAAATGCATTTTCTACTTGTTCTGTGCCGCCTTCAAGGTCGCTCACAAGTACGACAAGCATGAGTGCTTTTAAGCCAAATGCAATTGGTTCTACTTTTGAACCATATAGTTCGGAACCCTCCGGCAATACAGCTTCAAGTCTGGTTTTAAGATCTACAAGGTCAGTCTCCGGGCTTTCCGGCATAATCTTGATCGTTGCTGCAACTTCTCCCATTAAAAACACCTCATGGTCCTACAAATCCACATTCTTTGCATGTGTATTCATTGCTCTGCTGCCTGCAGCTTACGCATCTTCCAAGTTCTGCATTACATGCAGGGCATGGAAAATTCACATAACCGCGCTCAATAAGACGCACACCACATGATGTACAGAATTCGACTTTTGGTTTTGCCATTAAATATCTCCTTTATAGTTATAGTATAATTATAGTCATAGTTATAATTGTGATTTTAAGTTGAAGTTTAGTTGAAGATCAACTTTATATTCATTTTATATTTATTTTATAGTTATTTCAGATTTGATCTTAAGTTTGAATATCAGGTCAAGATAAATATTCAGCGCTACTTGGATAGTATATGAAATGTATAATAAATTACTAAACAGTATTCAGCATTTTGATGATTTCAGTACATACGCGGTATATAATTTAAATATTCCCCTTGATGTATGTTCCGATAACAGCATCCCCTTCAACCGCAGCGACAACACGCTCCGGATAGTGCCCATTTACAACCACACAATCCATGTTGTTTGCGCGGATAAAATCCGGTAAACCAATATCAACACAGGTAATCCCCATATCCGAAAGGTTAGTTGCCCCGATCTCTTGCACAAGTTCATTGTCCACAAGAACACCATCAACATCAGTCACTTTAACAAGCCGTGTACCAACCCCTACCATACTCGCCACCCATGCTGCGATAGTATCGGATGTAACATCCCATGAATGTACAAGTTCATCTGTTTCCTTCAAAAGCCGGTATGGCAGGAGAATTGAAACCCCATACGGCAGTTCGTCAATAGAGTCAACCCCTCTCACACCGGTTTCATCAATAAGGTGATATCCATACTGCTCCATTGCAAGAATTGCCATCCAGTGTGATGCCATTTCGCCAATGTCGTATCGTTTACTCGCAGAGCGTATCGAATCTGCGAAAATGCCACCGCCCGGCACAATTATTATTGAATCATTGTGGCCTTTGGAACTCTCCAGGTATTCGAGAAGTTTGTTCACGATATCCGGCGCCGAATTTATCAGGCTGCCACCAAGTTTTACAACAACATTCATTATGGAATCACCATTTTAATGATTTGATAAACAAAATGTATACTAAACCATGTCTGTTTTTTGTAACTTTCTGCCACAGAGAACACAGAGACTGTAGCAACTTTCCCTCTGTGTCCTCTGTGGCCAGAATTTCACTCGCAAGAGGTCATACTTATTTTGTTATAATGATCCTCTGTGACCATCTGCATTTCTAAATTATACTTGCGGAGTGGTATACAATGAAAAAGGCAAGGATATCTCCTGCCTGCGGTAGTTGTATTGGTTTTAGTCTCAGATAGAAATCGAATTTACACAGCTATCTTACCACTGCCATACAAATTCAAAAAAAGATATAGTCCCGGGCGGATTCGAACCACCGTCTCAGGCTCCAAAGGCCTGAAGGATTGACCACTACCCTACGGGACTGCAGGATTTTAGAAAATACAGGCATACTAATACTTATTACTTGTGCAAAGCACACCCATCACTTCTG
>JAUVET010000243.1 GCA_030594665.1 Methanosarcinaceae archaeon | reverse complement strand
TTATCCTGACAAGGATCGGTTCTGGGACATTATTGAAAGGCATAAGGTCACGATATTTTATACTGCACCAACTGTGATCCGTGTATTCATGAAATGGGGCGCGGAAATACCTGCAAAACATGATCTTTCGTCACTGCGTCTTATTGGTTCAGTGGGCGAGCCTATCAATCCGAGTGCGTGGTTGTGGTACTTTGAGAATATAGGCGGTAGTCGCTGCCCTCTTGTCGATACATGGTGGCAGACCGAAACAGGCATGGCTCTTATCACGCCCCTGCCAGGTCTTACAACATTAAAACCCGGAAGTGCGACAAAAACATTCCCCGGCATCAAGGCGGCAGTGCTTGATGATGCCGGTAATGAGGTTGCGCGTGGGCAGGGTGGTTATCTCGCGATACAGACACCATGGCCAAGTATGATTCGAGCGGTCTATAAGAATGAGGAGAGGTTCATTGATACATACTGGAGCAAATGGGGTGTTGAAACTTATCTTTCAGGTGATGGTGCACGTGAGGATGAAGACGGGTGTTTCTGGGTGCTTGGCCGTGTGGATGATGTGATCAAGGTTGCAGGACACCGTCTTGGGACTATGGAGATAGAGAGTTCACTTGTGTCACATCCGGCTGTGGCTGAGGCTGCAGTTGTTGGCAAGTTTGATGAATTGAAGGGTGAGGCGATATTCTGCTATGTGACACTTGAAGGTACGGCAGCTGAGAGCGAAGAGCTCAGGAAGGAGTTGGTTGGGCATGTTGCCAATGAGATCGGTCCTATCGCACGTCCGCAGGCAGTTGTGTTTGCAGATGACCTGCCAAAGACCAGAAGCGGAAAGATCATGCGAAGGATATTGAAGGCGATCGCGGATGGGGCTGATGTTGGCAATATTACGACGTTGCAAAATCCGGAGGCAGTTGAGGTGCTGAAAGGGAAAGTTAAAGAATTGGGCGAGAAATAGTGTGCTTAAATGATTAAATAATTTGAAAACACCAGACTGGATTACAGGATGCACATGATTTAAATTATCGTTTCTATCCTGTAAGTCCAGTCCATGAACAACATGTATATTCAGTTACTGAATTATGCAGTTACTGAATTACTTTGTCATTTCGGTGTTTGTACAAAACTCAATTTTCCAGTTTCACTCGATAAACAATATTGTTATTCTAAAAAATATGAGTCTTTTTATTATCTTCTGGAATGGTTCGGAAAACCATCGAGGGACACAGAGAAAAAGCAACGACCCTCCGCGTGCTCTGCGTGCTCTGCGGTGAATATTTTTGCCATGATCCATTTAATCCGGAATAAATTAAAAAGTCTCAAAAATATATGCGTTAACCACTTATAGCAAAACAACCAGAGGAACAACAATGCACTGCGATGAAACATCCAATAAACTTGCAAGACCAATTGATCATGCAAAGATCACATCTGGTATGAGTGTAGATTCGCTTGTCAGTGAATTAGAAGGATGTGCATTTGGTGCAGGCCGGCTTGCAGAGGCTGTTGACATCTACTGCGATATGCAGAGGGATGAAACGACAAAATTCTTCGGTTTCGCAGGCGCTATGGTGCCGGCAGGGATGCGCAGTATTGTTTCTGATCTTATCCGTGATGGTTATATCGATGTTCTGGTGACTACAGGCGCGAACATGGTTCATGACCTGGTGGAATCACTGGGTTTGCATCATTATAAGGGTACGGATATCACAGATGATGTCGAACTCAAACATGAGGAGATAAACCGCATATACGATGTGTTTTTACCTGAACATCATTTTACAGATTTTGAGGATAAGATGCAGTCCATCTATGGAGAACTTGGCAGCGATACGATCTCCATACGTGAACTTTTGACACATATAGGCAGCAGGCTTGATGATAAGAATTCAATACTCAAGACCGCCGCCGATATGGATGTACCGATATACTGTCCTGCGATCCAGGATTCCATGATCGGTCTCCAGGCATGGTTGTACAAGGAGATGAATCCGCTTAATGTGGATGCGTTTGCAGACATGAGCGAGTTCATGAATATCTGCTACGATGCAAAAAAGGCGGGTGCACTGCTGATCGGCGGCGGGGTTCCAAAAAATTATATTTTCCAGTCAATGCTTGTTACCCCGAACGAGTTCGATTATGCAATACAATTGACAATGGATACTCCCGAGACCGGCGGTTTGAGCGGTGCAACTCTTGACGAGGCACGTTCATGGGGTAAGGTTGGTGAGAAGGCACGTTCGGTGACGGTGTATGCGGATGCTACTATTACACTTCCGATAATTGTGGCGGCTGCGCGGAGCCGGTTGGGCTGATTGATTGCTTGTAAAATCGACCGGCTCACAGGATACCTACCGCCAATCGAATTCAAGGAGGCGTTAATTTCAAATAGTGTTGCTTAACTACCTATCCGCCAGAAGGGGTGCACTCTACAATCAATCTGCCTTTTCCATTCCCTTGCAAATTAAAAATCCTCTCGCACGTTCCGTATATTTATATTCATTGACCTTATCCCAGAACCTTTTTGAATGGTCGGGATACAACAAGTGCGCCATCTCGTGCATGATGAGATAGTCCAGCACCCATTTTGGCATCTCTGCCAGCCTGTGTGAAATTCGTATCGTGCCTTTTGCGGGTGTACAACTGCCACTGCAAGCGTTCTGGTTAGTCACGTACTTGATGGATGCTAATTCAAGTTCACCGTTAAAGTGTTTCCTGTTGAACTCATTGAAGCGCGTCTTGAGGTAATCGTCACCATTGAGTTCTTTTTTGAGGCGTATCTTCGCGACCTTTGCCTTCATTATCTCGATCAGTTCAGACTCTCTCTTTTTACTCAGCCCTGCCGGAAGGTAAACATGCAGTTTATCGTCTACAACCTTTGCCTGCACTGTCTTTTTGCGCTTATGGCTTCTGATGACTTCAATAGGCAAATTATTGTATTTCATGGTCTGTCCTTATTCTTATTTGTATATCAGATTATGCATATAATACAAAAATTGGATGTCATATTTGACATACATTGTTAATTTATAGATGAGTGGTTTTGGATGTAATTGGATATTCTCTTAGAGTTATACTCAATTTATAGCATAATTATTTAAGTGTTCAAAAAGTAATAGAAATTTAAAGAGAATTCATAGTACATGACTTTCGGAGAAACTAATTTTTCCATCATCCTAAATGCCACAATCTTTATATAGAATATACACATGTTCTCTATTAAATGTCAGAAGAAGAAAGAATATGTGAAATTCTAAAAGCCATTCAAACTATCAAAGACTCAAAACTA
>JAUVET010000007.1 GCA_030594665.1 Methanosarcinaceae archaeon | reverse complement strand
TGACCAGACACTTTTGCACCTTCCACTGGAATACCAGCGGCATCAACGATCATTATTTTTGTTGTAGCATAGGTATACCAGCCTCTCAATCGTATTATTGTTGTTGACACATCAATGCTGGCAATATGCATGGTGTTTGCTGGTGCGACCGCTTCTGTCACTGTGATAGACACCGTAGCTGTGTTACTATCAATTGTACTATCATTTGCCCTGAAGGTAAAGCTGTCAACACCATTATAGTTTTCAAAAGGTGTGTAAGTAGCTTTGTTACCTGAGAGAGTGACAGTTCCATTAAATGGAGCATCAACAATAGAGTACGTCAGTGAATCGCCATCAACGTCAATTGCTGCTAATGTGATGTTAACTGAAGTATTTTCAGGTGTTGTAACACTCAGATCAGAGGCAGTAGGAGCATCGTTTACTGCACTGACAGTTATTGAAACCGTAGCTGTGTTACTATCAACCGTGCCATCATTTGCCTTGAAGGTAAAGCTGTCAGCACCATTATAGTTTGCATTTGGTGTGTAAGTAGCTTTGTTACTCGAGAGAGTGACAGTTCCATTAGATGGAGCATCAACTATAGAGTACGTCAGTGAATCGCCATCAACGTCAGTTGCTGTTAATGTGACGTTAACTGAAGTATCTTCAGGTGTTGTTAAACTCTGATCAGAGGCAGTAGGAGCATCGTTTGCTGCACTAACAGTTATTGAAACCATAGCTGTGTTACTATCAACCGTACCATCATTTGCCTTGAAGGTAAAGCTGTCAACACCATTATAGTTTTCAGAAGGTGTGTAAGTAGCGTTGTTACCTGAGAGAGTGACAGTTCCATTAGATGGAGCATCAACTATAGAGTACGTCAGTACATCGCCATCAACGTCAGTTGCTGCTAATGTAATGTTAACTGAAGTATTTTCAGGTGTTGTAACACTCTGATCAGAGGCAGTAGGAGCATCGTTTATTGCACTGACAGTTATTGAAACCGTAGCTGTGTTACTATCAACCATACCATCATTTGCCCTGAAGGTAAAGCTGTCTGCGCCGTTGTAATCCACATCTGGTGTGTAAATAACATCCGGTGCTGCGCCGGTTAATGTCCCATGTGACGGCGCAGAAATAATGGAATATACCAGTGAATCGCCATCGGAATCAGTCGCATTCAGGGTAATGGAGACAAATGTATCTTCATTAGTGGTTACTGACTGATCATATGCTTCAGGAGGACTATTGGGCGTCGCTGACCATTGTAAAGCTGCATAAGCATCCACGATTCCCCATCCATATTCGGGATCTAGCCCTGAATCACCTTTGTCTTCAGCCGTAGATTCCATGGCATCCCTCACATTATCGGGGCCAGTGATACCATTTGATATCAACAGGGCAGCCACTCCGGATACATGGGGAGCTGCCATAGAGGTGCCCTGATAGAAATAATACCCGAATTTTGTGTAGTCAACCCCATTATGGGTCTGCTGAAGAACACCGTCAACATAACCATCCACGTTCTGATCCACGTTCATATCGCCACCCGGGGCTGCGATGTCCACATAATTACCGGTGGTTGAATAATAACTCACGGTTTCATTGTATCCGGTGGCACCAACTGCAATGCAGTATGCATCATAGGCAGCAGGATAACTGGGTGGTGCACCTGCACCGTCATTACCGGCAGAGCAGACTATGGTGACATTTTTCCCATGGGCATAGGCAAGCGCGTTCTCCAGAGTTGTTGAATTGTCTGTGCCGCCAAGACTCATACTGATGACCTGCGCACCATTATCCGCAGCATAGTGAATACCTTCTGCAATCCAACTATGAGTACCGTAACCTTTGCTATCCAGCACTTTTATCGGCATAATGGAGCAATCAAAAGCAACTCCGGCAACTCCAATCCCATTATTTGTGCTTTGGGCAATGATGCCGGTAACATGCGTACCATGACCAGCATCATCATTTGGATGGTTATCATTGTTAACAAAGTCGTACCCGGGTACAAAGTTAGTATTGGCTAAGTCCGGTGCCTGTGCATATCGTCTATATTTCTCATAAGCCACACCTGTATCTATCACCGCCACTACAACACCGGTTCCTGTTGCCATGTCCCATGCCGGTTCTATGTTAATTCCACCGCCGTTTTCTCCATGCCATCCAGAAATTTCTTTCGATGTAGGTATATCCAAATGCCACTGATAGTGATAGTGTTGATCATCTGGGACCATATGAGTATGGACGATGTAGTTTGCTTCAGCATACTCTACATTGGGATTTTTGCTATAACTTTCGACCATCTGGGATACTGTCTTTCCTTGTGGAACATTCAACTTAACAAAATGTTGACCAGCACGTTTTATAGATGCTCCCTGTTTTGAGTTGATCTCGGCTATCACATTTTTTCCGATATCCGGTTTGAATTTGACGATAAACTCTCCCGGAACATATTCATCACCGGAAGTTGTAATAAAATCATTCTCAAATATTTGGAAAATATTGATATTCTGTTGTGTCAGTGCTGCATCAGATTTATCTTTAGATTCTATGATAACAGCTACGTTCTCATTACCGGAAGGCGCGGCGACAGCTGGCACAATCGTAATTGACAGCAAGATCAAGAAACTTGCAAATATTGATAATATCCTATTCGTCATTGTATCCACCTCATTTTTATAAAAAATTAATTCATGTTGTTAATGCGTATTATTTACATGAGATTGTCGGAAAACTCTTTTGAATTTTTCATAACATCTGCATGAAATTCTGCAATATTAAATAGATATAATGCTACTTATATATGTTGCAAATATATATATCGCATGAAATATATATTTTCAAAGCTGTGACTGAAACCCAGCGCGTCCGGCATTTCACTCTTAAAGCGCGGATACACCCACATTTTTCGGAGTTCAACGCTACGCTCGACAGGCACACAGATGTGGCAGAGTTATAGTCAAGAACTTAATATTTGAAGATATTTCAAAGGAGATGGAAGATATGCAGATAAAATATTCACCTGATGCAGATACCTTGATAATTAAGCTCAGGAATGGTATGCCTGTGGATTTCGTTGACCTTTCTAAGGGGATGATCGCTCAAAAGGTACCTGCGCCTGTGTTAGCATTATATTGATCTTCATGTGTGGTGGGTCACGCGCGCTACGCGCGGTTGAACCATGTTTTTTATGATTCCCTCTCACCTGCCGCGCTTATATCTTCTCGCTTATTGATTGTAGTATGTTTTCACAAACCTCTCTATCCACCAATCAACTCCCTGATCACCCCTATTTCTTTTTTCTATGTCAACCGGATAAACACAGAATGCGATATTGCACCCAGCCCGATGGAAAGAACCAACACCAGCACAGGCGAGAGATGAGACACAAATTGTTGCAGCAGCACTACCAATGAGACCATCACGAGCGATCCGACCGCTGCAGGCACAATGTTCGTTACAATGGCCAGGAAACTTTTATCAATGATCTTTCCGGCTTCATAGAATGTCAAAAACACCATCATTGCTGATGGGATCACTGCCGCTGTGCCTGTTCCAAGGATGCCGTATTTAATGATCAATGAGCACCTGATGTACTGCCACAACAGCTCCTTGTTTCCATAGACAACTTTTATAAAGTACCATGACATTGACATGATTATGAAGGCTGCTTAGAAAGGCTATGAGGGACAGTTATTTAATAATTACTGACTTAATTATTTAAGGAAACTAATAGTTATGACTGCGAGAGATGAACGTAAACGCAGGATGAATGAAAAAAAGTTTAGTACATGGGAGAAGTTGCCTGATGGTGGCGCCGGTACTTTTATGATGTTAAAGGTCAGTATGGCTGGACAGCTCGCTATGTCAAGGAAGTAGATGCGATGGAGCAAACTATAAAGTTTTATCAAAACATCTACGATGATACCGGTATGCTGGTTGAAGTCCATGAAAAATATCCCGAAGATAAAGGGCATAGAAAAGTTTAAGGAGATTAACCATGAAAGTCACTCGTAAAATCGTTGCCCGAAAGATCATTGAATACTTGCATCACACCATTACACAATCTGAGTTGGTAGATTGGGCGGAATCTATGATGATGGATGCAGATTTCGAGACTGAGGATTTTGAAACCCTACAGGAGATCGTAAGCAGGCTTGGTGTAGCGGATGTGAAAGCGTTTGGAATGACATGGGATGACTGCCAGAAGTTTTTATCAAGTCTCGGATACCAGGCGCATGTGATGGTTACAGAAAGTTCAGTGAATGCAGCGGTTAAAGCATAAAAGATTACACTTTGATCCGGTAATCCTAATCCGGTCAGATGAGTGAGTTAAATATATCACTCAAAAAGGTACCTACGTCTGTGTTAGCATAATATTGATTTTCATATATGGTGGACTGTGCGCGCTTCGCGCGGTTGCAGCCATGTTTTTTAAGATTCCCTCTCACCTGCTGCACGTTTAAATCTTCCCGCTCACTTACCGGAGCATTTCATCACAAACCTCTCCCGCCACCGATCAACCGCTTGATCTTCCCAATCTCTTCTTTCTGCGTCAACCATATAAACACGGAATACGATACCGCACCCAGCCCAATTGAAAAAACCAACACCAGCGCAGGCAGTGTGTTCAAAACTGGCATGGGGCGCAGGCATAATGGACTGGATGAACAGGATTGACAGGATGACACAAACCGACATTCAAATCCTGTCCATCATGTAAATCCTGTCTGAAATTGTTGGCATAATCGCATGCGATTGGTGTGTTTTAGTTTGATCGGATGCGGCGTCTTTGCATTTGTGCAGAGCTGCGAATGACGTGAGTTTGTGTATTTTAGAATGCTGGCGGGAGAGGGCAGTGGAACGCGCCGCTTTTGTGTTTGTCCAGATCAATGTAAAAATAGGATTTGCGTGTTTTGCGAATGGTACTTGGCGGGGGTGGAACGTACCGCCTCCGGCGGAATTGTTGCTACGGTCAGAGTCTACGTATTCGGTTTTGTGCCCGCCTGCAATCGAGACTGCACTCGAACGGCGGCGGGCCCAGTGTAGCAAAAACAGGTAGGTGGAGCGCAGGCATAATGGACTGGATGAACAGGATGACACAAACCGACATTCAGATCCTGTCTGAAATTATCTACATGAACGCGAGCAGGCGGCGTGTTCCAAAATTCACACGCCAACCCCCCACTCTGGAAATCTCCTCAAAAAAAACCACAGAGCACGCAAAGGGTCCTTATTTTTCTCTGCGTGTATCTGCGTTTTTCCTAACCATTCCGGGAGATGATAAAAAGTATAATATTTGGCGATATATCCCAAAAATATGTGATCAAAGGTAACGATTAGGGTAATATCAACGGCGCGCGTTTCCTTGAAGGCCACAACGATGTCCCGGTATACCGCTGCATTGGCCAGAAGGTCCTGATCTTTGCCACTAACCTGCACAGCGAGATCAAGATCAATGATTCCCAGAGCGGCTTCCGCGCTTTTGCGAGTAATACGTTTGAAACCTTCAAGTTCAACAACGCCGGCATGGGCATTGAATCAGAGATGCTCGCCGATGCCGCCGGAGCGGGCTTTCGTATTAAGGAAGTGCCTATTACATGCCGCTATGATGTGGATGGGTCTACGTTCAATCCTGTTAGGCATGGGTTGGGGGACGGGATTGAGATGAATAATAATCATGAGGTTACAGTATTTCGTCCATATCCAGACGTAAAATGATATAAAGTATAGAATTATTTATAATGCCGAAGGTATAATGTATGAATATGTATTTATCAAAGAGTCTTCCAGGGGTTCTGGTACCTAATATTACAAGAGTGTTGATAATCTTATTGAGGATGCATTCAGAGCACTATTAAATTTGAAGCCGGGGTTGAAGGTCGAGATGGAGACCCTTGATATCTGGTTTGATGATCCCAAAAATGAAGTGGTTTGCGAGGAAGTGGGAGAAGGTATTATTTCAAAGAAAGATAAGGACAATAAGGTTATTGGATTGGAGGTACTTTATTATTCTAAAGAGGATGTTCCATTTGAATTCAAAACATTCTCGGCAGAAGCGGCGAGTTGCGCATAAAATACTCAAAAATGTGCGCAATGCCAAAATCCGGTTATTTCAAGGAATGTGTCGTGCCATGTGCATATATATCTCTTATCATAAAAAATTCCTCAATTTCTAGCATATTTCATAACCTTTGATGTTTTCAGAAAGATTTGGGGGTGGTGTATTTTTAAACCGCCACAATTGAGTATTTCTTGACCGCCGTTGACACTATGGCGTCAATCCGGCATCTGTAACTATAAAATTGAATAGTTGGATATAAACGTTTAGCACGACCGCCCCACCTTTGTTTTTCTTTGGATTTTTCAAATGCATAACTGCAAATGTAGTGATGTGTGTTTCACTACATGAAATCACTGTCAATTTTTGACTCCGTAACAAATTATTAAAATCGAAATCGGTCGAATGCTATCGAAAATAGAATCTCAAAACACTAAATTTTTGGATTAAAATCGGTGTTTTACACAGACGCTAGAATGACGCTATAGCGTTGACAGATGGCAGTAACAACAATCCTGATAATCGTTAGATTGGCGTCTCGCATGTTCTGCTTGATACCGGTGAACTGTGCGCGGTCGTGGCTGTATTTTCCAAATACCCTGCACCGCTTTTTCAATCCCCTCGCTCACCGGATCATATCTCTACAAATCTTTCAAACACCACTGATCTTTCCTTGGTTATATGTTTACAATGTTGTTTGGAATGTTAGCAAGGAGACTTTTGGGACTTTTTATTATCTTCCTGAATGGTTCGGAAAATTACAAAAAGCGCAAGGCACGCAGTGCTGATGCATTCGAGTAGGGTATCCGGAGGGTTGGCTTCGCAGTTCTGATCGTTGCTCGCATAAATGTATTCCGGCGAATGATTCATATTTAGCTGTATTTATCCACATATATAGGATAGGAGTTTCAAAAGATAGAATTATAATGTTTGAGTGACTAAAAAAGTTAGTATGTCAATAGATGTAAAAAGAAAATTTGATCAATCCGGAATAGAATCCGGTGATTTGATGACCTCCTCGTTTTCCGGACAAATGATGATACCTTCCGAAGTGAAACTTAAGCGATATCATGCGTTATTAAATAGGATATCAAAATGTCCTGAGGTAGATATCACACCTGATGAACTTATTTCTTCACTTAAGCGGAAGGAGTATTGATGGACATAACTCTAGACAGTAATGTTTTAGTGTATGCTTTTGTTCCACCTATTCACAAAAATGAAGTGAAGCAAAAGAATGGAAAAATCTGCACATCAATGCTCGGAAAATCTATGAAGATGTGATAAAGGAAGAACATTGTTTAATTTTACCTTTTGCAGTGATAATAGAAGTTGCTTCTGTAATTTCATTACTGACAGGAAAAGAGGAGTATGGAAAAGATTGTGCACTGGAGATTGCGGATTCTGCCAGTATCATTCTATTTGATTCGGATCTAAAGGAAAGAGCGCTTGATTATGCCATAAAGATAAAGGCGGGTGGTTTTGATAACCTCATAGCGATAACATCCATCCTTTATGGAACAACTTTAATTACAAACGATAAGCCGTTTTATAATAAACTGATCAAGTTCACAGAGGAATATCAATTCGAAATTAAACTTTTCAGGGATTTAAATATCGGTGACCTGAATTTATGATAAAACAGCATCAGTGACTTTAATTTTGAGTATTTGTATAGCTGTAGTAAGATGACAGGTGCGAAATGGGATTGTTCTATCCTTAACTCCGTAGAAATAGGGCATAACATCCATCTATTTCCCAATATATCGTTTCCCGCATACGAAAATACCATAACCAATTTTCATACATATTCTTCATATGGCATTTGAGGCTAAAATATGGTAATTTCAGCATCTTCTAATCGGTATAATGTTGTTAGTAAGTATTTTTTAATTGCATTTATTACTTGAGGGTGAAGATTTCTTGACCGCCGTTGACAGATGGCAGTAACAACAATCCTGATTATCGTTAGATTGGTGTCTCGCATGTTCTGCTTGATGAAGGTGAATTGTGCGCGGTCGTAGCCATGTTTCATTAAGATTTCCCTCTCCCGCCGCGCGTTTCAATCCTCTCGCTCACCGGAGCATATCTCCACAAACCTTTCAAACACCAGTTAACCGCCTGATATCTTCTTCCTGTGTCAACCTAGATGGATGCGAAGTATGAAACCGCACCCACGCTAATCTGAAGCGTTCTGCTCCTGGGCGCCAGATGTCCTTTGTTTGAACTCATCAAAACTCATATTATATTTCTCACGAAATTTGCGAACCATTAATTTATATTGGGCGAGTTGCCTGCGTAGTTCATGAATAACAATTTGTATAGTACTTTTTACAGGGGTTTGCTTAAAAATATGTTCATAAATACTCTGGAATTCAGCAGGTAGTTCTACAGATACAGGCATATTACTATCACCAATCAACATTAGGTTCTATCACTTTATTAGTCTTCACCCCGTACTCTCCACCATGACCCCAGCCCGCAGCAAACCCCCAAACGTCCCCGCATCGCGGAAGACACCCATCCTGCACAAAATACCGCGTAGCAACCTGAAACGATCATAATTTAGTTGTTGCCTATGTTTAAGAAGGTCAAAAGTAAATAGATAACAGCTCATTCAGCCGTTATACCGGTTATAAAGTCAGACTTGAAATCAAAGACAGTTGCCCTATCGTTTTCATTATAGATATCTAATTTCAGGCTGTCATTGATCTCCCCTACAACAGCAGCAGTAATTCCCACATCCTCGAATATTCTGATACACTCAGCCGCATCATCCGGTTTTGCAGTAATAACATACCCGGTTGCCGGATAGACCTTGAGCCATTGTCCAAAATCAACACCATCCGGCACAGGTATTTTTGTAAGATCCACGGATGCCCCGACCTTGCTGGTCTCGCACAACATTCCAAGCGTTCCGATTGTACCCGGATTGGAGATATCCTTCCCCGCAGTGGCTATTTTTTGCTCACCAATGGTCTGCATAACAAGGAACCTTTCACGTACTAATTTTGAATCCTTAAAAGACGTTGTATCCCAGCTGTACGGTGAATTCGGACCGATCTTCCCATCCATATCATAAGCAACTATAATGGCATCACCAGGACTTGCAGTATCACTTCTTATAAGGCAATCCTTCTTTGCGATACCTATAATAGCAACCGACAGTGAACTGTAAGGCGTGTCAGGGTGCATGTGTCCCCCGACCATCGGAACTCCGAATTTCTTAATTCCGTCCGTGATCCCCTGAAGCATTTCCTTACAAGCAGGCTTATTATTGGATGACATAACATTTACCATCGCAAGCGGGCGCCCGCCCATTGCCGAAATGTCATTTATGTTCACAACAACAGAACTATACCCTGCCCACCACGGGCTTGCACGCAGTAACTTTCCCCATATACCATCTGCCGCAAAAAGGATGACATCATCACTGTCAATATCAATAACAGCCGCATCATCTCCAAAATCAACTATAGTGCCGCCATATTCACTACGCACGGTCTCGAATATTTTAACAATATCCGCAATCGGTTTTTTGCGGGTAACACCCTCAAAATTCCTGATGCTTTGTACAATTTTATTCAGATCCAATGTGATGCCACCTATTGGTTTAGTATTCTTAAATAATATCAATGATCCTAATTTCAATAAATGTTGAATTTAACATTAACTTCATATTAAATTTAATCTTAAACTCACCGTTATCCTGACACTACATTATTTAGCAGTTACCCATCAAATTACGTCTTTATATTGATCAATTGCCTTCGTTTATTACTTACCTGTGACAGGTCATCACCAATCAAACCATAGGCATCTGCCCTGCACTGGCGGCAGTGTTTCATCTGGGTCACATAAGGTTCACATTCCTTCTGAACAGCAGCACGCTCCTGCGTTGTCGGTGGTGTGAGATGTGCAAATGCGCCCTGGTTGATAAGCGGCATCACGTTCATGATATATACGCCCAGCTCCTTCAGCTTTTTGGCAATATCAATAATATGTTCATCGTTGATCGTTGGTATGAGCACTGTATTGATCTTCACGGCAAGACCGGCTTCAACTGCCGCTTTTATACCTGCCATCTGTTGACGGTGCATGACTTTTGCAGCCTCAATACCTTTGAGCACTTTGCCTTCATATACGATGTGTGAGTATATCTTTTCAATAATTTCAGGGTCAATAGCATTTACTGTCACTGTTAAGGTTGATACGCCAAGACGCACAAGTTCAGGCAGTTTTTCAGGCAGGTAAAGACCATTCGTACTCATGCAAAGGGTAAGATCAGGAAACTCCTTTCCTATCAGTTCGAATGTCTCAAATGTCGTGTTATTAGCAAGAGGGTCACCCGGGCCTGCTATTCCGGCTACTTTTATAAACGGGTGTTTTTCGATAACTTCCCTTAACTTCTCAAGTGCTTCTTTCGGTGTCAGCACTTTACTTGTAACACCAGGGCGGCTTTCATTCACACAGTCGAACTCACGCACACAAAAATTACACTGCACATTACAAGCCGGAGCCACAGGAAGATGTATCCTGCCGAATTTGTGCTGTGCATTCTTATCATAACATGGATGCTCTGATATTATTCGCATGAATTCAGTGTGTTCCTCATCAGATCCGGGACAACGTTCATTAGTATTTTTTTCATCAGACAAAATTAATCCTCCGCATAATCAGGCCTATTCCTTTATAGTGAATTGGTTTAATATTGATATACGTTTTGGAATAGTAATATTTAATCATATTTATTTTAGATGTTTTTGGTCCAATCCCATATAATCACATTTCAATAGCCATCTTACCAGAGACTTTTTATTATCTTCTGGAATGGTTCGGAAAACCGCAAAGAGCGCAAAGAAAAATAAGGACCCTTTGCGTCCTTTGCGTCCTTTGCGCTCTTTGCGGTGAATCTTTTTCACCACGATTCATTTATCCAGAATATATTAAAAAGTCTCTCTTACCAACTATAAAAATACATTCAACCGATCGAACTGACCTCACACCACTTCCCATGCCCTTCCCATATCCGCACACTTAGCGGAAACTCAAGTCTTGCCGAAAGTTTGAAATGGATATCCTCGCAAATGTTTTCCGCACTGGGAAATGGAAGAATATCATTCAACATGGTGTGGTCGTATTCTTTCAAAACATCTTTTATGATGGTCTTGAGATCATAAAAATCAATGACCATCCCACCCTCCTTCTTCTCGCCTTCGATTACGATCTCAACTTTGTACGTGTGCCCGTGTACGATCCCGCATGTCTCGTGTTCAGGCAGGTAGTGGGCACTGTCGATATATTCAATTATTCCGAGTTTCATTTTTGTCATTATAAGCACCCCCACATCTTGTGGGTCTGTGGTATTATTCGTGTGTCAATTTCATCTATCAGGTTATTTTGCAACTCCATCAGGGATTGCACCGGTGCAGGTGCCACGTTCGTAGTTGAACCCTGCGTCACAGGCTGAAGCACCACACATGAGATGTAGTCTGATATCGCGCCAATGACACCTAGAACATCATCCGGTTTCGTATCATTTGTTACAACGATCTTGCAGAAGCAGTCCCTTGTATTTGTGCTTTTAAGCACCCTGAAGCACTCGATAGTCCTGTCAAGATGTGATTCGAAATCTTCGCCTTCGAACTCCTCAGTGAGTTTAACATCCCCTGAGACATAGGATATCCTGTTCTTAATCTTTTTAGCCTTATGCGGCAGTGTCATATTAGATTCAAGATAAAGTGGCACGGATGTGTGCATCCGGCTGATGAAATCAGCATGCAACAACGGTTCGCCACCTGTGAGTGAGATCGAATGGATGTGCTTGAAGTATCCGAGCATTTCCTCAACCATGTTAACGGTAAGCGGATTTTGGAACTCTTCAAACAAACCGGACCCTGCATTCTTTTCAAAACGACAATACCCCACATCCTCGCGCGGCGTGTCACAGTAAGAGCAGTTCAGGTTACACCCGACAAAACGCACGAATGCCTGCCTGACCCCGACGTATGGTCCTTCGCCCTGCACGGAATCGAATATCTCACTTATTGGCGCAAACATCAGATCACATCCAAAGGTCGCGATTTCCGCAGGTCTTTTTCAATGTCCTCAAATTCATGCGTGTAACGCCCTGCGATCATGCGCATCAATTCATTGACCTCGTTTCCGTTTATTCCGATATCATTAAGATTTCCATAATAATCATGTGTGACATTAATCCCGAAATGTATCTTCTGCGAAACCACAGAAGTGCTGGCAATGGACACTGTGAGTTTTTTGTTGTTGACGAACAGGTCATCACCTTCGCGCCTGACACTAATTCCGCGCGCGGTCAGTGTTTCGAAAACGATTGCTGTAAATAAACGCTGCCTTGCATAGACAAGTTTGAGGTCGGTCGAGTCAAAATGCTCAATAATGAAATGGAGCATGTCAGGCGATATTATGGATTCGTGAGCCTTCTTGTCCTCAAGGTCGATCATGTGTTCTATCTTTACGTCACATGCACCCCTGAAGGCGATGATCGAATCGTCCTGCACGTCTGCCATGTTGTATCCCCAGAGTGAGGATATCTGGCTACCGTCGTAGTTATGTTTTTTATTGAAAATGATGGATTTCATGAATTGTTCACCTAATTAATTTAATGTTAAACACCTTTTTGTGGTATTTTTTACCGCAAAGAACGCCTTCTGGAAGTAAATTTTCACCGCAGAGAACGCAGAGTTATTTGCAATGTTATTTACTAATTAATTTAATATTAAACGCCTTTTGGGAGTCTATTTTCACCGCAGAGGACGCGGAGGACGCAGAGTTATTTGCAATAATTATTCACCATCCTCTTTAATCCATCTGTAAGTTTAAATGTATTAAAATTCAGCAATAACCCAACTTGTGTATTTGTAACTTTTAAGTAGTTCAAAAGTTGTGCTTCATCCATTCGCGATAGTTCTTTTACTGCCTTACATTCAACAATCAAACAATTTTCAATGTAAAAATTACAACGAAACCCAACTTCAAGAACGATTTCTTCATATTGGACTGGTAATGATTTTTCTCGCTCGTGGGATATTCCAATTTTTGATAACTCATAAGATAAAGCTGACTGATATACAGACTCTAAAATTCCGGGTCCAAGTTTACGGTGGACTTTTATTGCACAACCAATTACATTCTCTGTTAAATCATTCATATTACCTCTCTGCGCCCTCTGCGGTAAATTCTTTTCTTTTTCACTCACTTTTATTATATTCATATTAAACGCCTTCTTGAGGTATATTTTCACCGCAGAGAACGCAAAGAGTGCAGAGTTATTTTAAACTCATTTATTTTCATTTCTCTGCGCCCTCAGCGTCCTCTGCGGTTAATTCTTTACTTTTTTGCTCACCTTTTATATACCCCTCAATCTCACAAGAAGCGGGTCTTCCGCCCCAGCTTCCGCAAACCCACGCGCCCGCCGTACACAACTCTCACACACACCGCACGGCACATCCGCGCCGTGGTAACAGCTCCAGCTCCATTCAAGCGGCGCGCCTGATCGCAGTGCTTCAAGCACGATACCGTTTTTGTCAAACTCGATCAGGAGTGCTAATACTTTGACACCATTTTGGGTGGAATATGATAAGCACTCATCCACTGCCTGCACATACTTAAACGAGTTATCAGGGAATGTCGCTGCTTCTTCGCCATTGAATCCAACGATCACATACTCGCATCCAAGACTCTCGGCAAAACTCGCAGCAATGTTTATCATGACACCGTTGCGATTTGGAACCCACACGCTCTTTGCAGATCCCTGTGTGACTTCCGGCGCGGCGCTGTCCGATATATCCTCCAGTGTAAGTTTCGGGACATCCATGTCCCTGTTTACCAGTGATGTTTTTGTGATATCGCCAAGCCAGTCGAGAGGGATTACTTTGTGTTCAATGTTAAAATGGCTGCATATCACTTTTGAATACTCGATCTCGCGCTGCGAAGAGCGCTGCCCGTAGTCGAATGTGATGGCTAACTCTATGTCAGTCTGCTCGTTTGCAATTGATAATGCTGCAACCGAATCCAGACCGCTGCTGAGTAGTGATATTGCGCTCATCTTTTTGGCCTCTATGCTCTTATAGTATTCTCGGGGTATTCTCTGGATATTATTTAAAGGTGGCGAGCTCAAATATATTACAGGTAAAACATGCACCTCTGCCATTTCAAGACGAAATTATCTAATCAATGGTGGGAGTGCAGATCATGCGGGCATTTGCAATTTTGGCAATGCGATATGATAATTTATAAATGCTACAATGTACATTATTAGTATATGAACAAAGAAATTGATGACCCCACTACATCAATTGATGAAAAGAAAACCAGGAAAATGTACATTGATCCGGCTTTAAAAAGAGTTGGCTGGCTTGACAAGTACATTAAACAAGAAGTGAATTCTGTTAAATCTGATTTTAATGCAAAGGAATTTGTAGAATTTGCTGGCAATGTTGAAAAAGGCGTTGATAGGTTCATTGATTACGTTTTGCTAGACGAGGATTACACTGTTCTGGCAATTGTTGAAGCGAAACGCTTCTCAAAAGATGAAGAGAATGGACGAATCCAGGCACGAACCTATTCTAAGGATATTGAAAAGCAGGTGAATCGAAAGATCCCTATTTTTCTTACAAACGGAAGAGTCTGGCGTTTTATTGATGAGGATGGAATTGAGCGAAAGGTCAGTTATCCTTTCAGTCAGGAAGACCTCAGGCGAAGGGGCGACCTGTACTATAAAAAACGTGACCCTATGGATGTAAA
>JAUVET010000124.1 GCA_030594665.1 Methanosarcinaceae archaeon | reverse complement strand
GACACGGAATTCAGAACAAGTACCTGTCTATTTCGGACATCTGCGAGGGAGCGGCCCTGCCTCGTAGGTGGGCTAACCGAAAGGTATAATAGTACGTTCTTTGCGTGCTTTGCGGTGCAGTATTTCATAAATTATATATTTTAATAGCCATAACAGACGGCGCATCCCTATCAACACACACCTCCCACCTGCGAACCCATGATTCAATTCCCTCACAAGTTCGAATCCGCGTCTGGAAAAATAAGAACCACACCCGCACGTTCGCCAGTTTAAAATAAAATCGATAGCAGCAAAACACGACATTTTTGGAATCTGTTCTACATTATGATATATTCGAGCACTTGCTATTGGTTTTGATTTTAATGCTGTGAAACACATATTAATATGAAGGAGTATATATAAATATTTTATGCAGAGGGTCTGTTCCTAGAAAAAGAAAAAATTCACACTTCACATTTGGAAAAAACGCTCGCACTAAGACCCAGAGTAATTTTTTAGGCAAATGAAGAAGGTTACGACCAATAAATAGGAGGTGATTTGGAAGCGTACAGCCATACGCTGCTGGTTTTGATTTTTGGATGGGAAACTTGGTTTATATCCCGACTTCCCACACAGCAATGACTCCCCACAAAATCCCATCCAAACCATAACACTTATACCAGATACATCCCAACTTACTGCGGTGATTTTTTTTGGTTAAAAGGGCACTGCTCAGCGTATCTGACAAAACCGGAATAGTGGATTTAGCGCGTGGACTCGCGAAACTTGGAATAGAGATCATATCAACAGGCGGAACTGCAAAAATAATTCGTGATGCCGATATTGAAGTAATAGATGTTTCAGAGGTAACCGGTTTTCCGGAAATGATGGGGGGAAGGGTTAAGACCCTGCACCCAAGGATACACGGCGGATTGTTGTGTGTTCGTGATAACAGCGTTCATGTTGAAGAGGCAGAGCGGGAAAATATCGAACTTATCGATATGGTAGTAGTTAACCTGTATCCATTCGAGATCACAGTCTCAAAAGAAGGAGTTGACCTTGAGGAAGCGATCGAGAATATCGATATTGGCGGACCAACTCTCATCCGTGCGGCTGCAAAGAACTATGATGCGGTCACGGTACTTTGCGACCCTCACGACTACGGTCATGTCCTGAAAGAACTGCGCTCAAGCGGGGTTGTTTCAAACACGACTCGCGAAGAGCTTGCAGTCAAGGCATTCAGGCATACGGCTGATTATGACAGTACGATCGACACATACCTGAGCAAAGCACTGCTGGATGAAGATGTGATGCGGTTGAACTTTACCGATGGCAAAACACTTCGTTACGGTGAGAACTGGCATCAGGATGCTAAATTCTACACCGAACCCGGTGTAGAGGGGCCATCACTTGCAAACGCAAAACAGTTGCATGGCAAGGAACTTTCATATAACAACTATGTTGATGCAGACAATGCACTCCAGACCATCAAGGAACTTGGGGGCGACAAACCAGCGATCGCGATCGTAAAACATAACAATCCGTGCGGATTGGCAACCGGCAACACTCTTAAAGGTGCACTTACAGCTGCATGGGACGGAGATCCCGTATCTGCTTTTGGCAGCATCATCTGCACGAATACTGTCTTTGACCTTGAAGCTGCAGAGTTATTAAAAGGCAGGTTCGTTGAGATAATCCTGGCACCCGGATTTGAGCACGATGCGCTCGAATACCTTAAAAATAAGAGCAAAGACCTGAGACTTTTAGAACTTCCTGAGTTCAATGATGATTTTGGTGTGGATTACACTTACAAATATGTGGTCGGAGGCTTGCTCAAACAGTCACGTAATATTGGCATCTATGAGAAATGGGACAATGTTACTGAAACAACGTTCCCCGAAGAGAAACGCCAACTTGCAGAGTTTTGCCTGTATGCATGCAAAAGCACCAAATCCAATTCAGTGACACTTGCGTATGAGTTTGAGGAAGGATGTTTCATGCTTCTGGCAATGGGTGCGGGACAGCCGAACCGTGTGGATTCAATTCGTAAACTTGCAGCCACAAAGGCGCGCGAGAACCTTAAACTGATATATGAGCGAGAGGGATCGGATGTACCGTTCGATGAATATTGCGACAAAGTGTTATCTGAATGTGTGATGGCATCTGATGCGTTCTTCCCGTTCGATGACAGCATCATTCATGCAAAAGAGAACAACATCAAGTATATCGTGTCCCCGGGCGGTTCCATCAGGGATGCAGAGGTCATCGCGACAGCAAACCGACTTGGTGTGTCACTGGTGTTTACAGGTATGAGGCACTTCTTGCATTAGTGGAAATAGTGGATAAATATTAGACGGGATGAACAGGATTTACAGGATGGGGCGGATCACTTATATCCCGTCAATCCTGTTCATCCTGTCCATTAATTCAGGCAATACGATTCTGCTCACACGATGTCAAAAAGTGCATATTTAGACGTAAAAAATAAATTAAGGTATGTGAACTGATATGGATCTGACAGCAGTTATCAAAAAAGGTGATAAGCAATTTGTAGCGTTATGCCCGGAACTTGATATCGTTAGTCAGGGATACAGCATTGAAGAAGCGTCAAATAACTTAAAAGAAGCATCTGGCCTGTTCATTGAAACAGTGGGTTTACCCGACGATGTCGGGATGTAAATTGATATAATCCCCCTTCTTTTACTTCACCAACAACGCATTTAATAAGAATCAGCCCATTCTACCTTTCATGACAGAAGTAAAACGACCACTGCTGCTCATGATACTTGATGGCTGGGGCTATCTGCCATCAAAAGATGGTAATGCAATATTGGCTGCGAACACCCCCAACGTTGATAGGTTGATAGAAACATATCCAACGTCTTTTCTTGAAGCATCAGGCGAGGCTGTGGGACTTCCCGCCGGACAAATGGGCAATTCAGAGGTAGGTCACCTCAACATCGGTGCCGGCAGAGTGGTTCATCAGGATCTGACAAGGATAAATCGTGACATAGAGACTGGAAATTTTTATAAGAATCCTGTATTTCTGGATGCTATCAAAAACGCAAAGGAACATCATTCCGCACTGCATCTTATGGGTTTATTGTCAGCCGGCGGCGTGCACAGTCATGTCAACCACCTTCGTGCGCTCATCGAACTTGCCTCACAGCAAGGTCTTGAGCGAGTGTATATCCACGCATTTCTGGATGGGCGTGATGTCCCTCCTGCATGTGCCATTGAAGATATTAGAAAAAATAAGTATGAGTGCAACGTTTTTGGGGTTGGTAACATTGCAACAGTGTCTGGCAGGTATTATGCTATGGACAGGGACAAGCGATGGGAGCGTGTCAAACTTGCGTATGATGCGCTGACACTTGGAACCGGTCTTCATGCGAAAGATGCCGAGACGGCTGTCGGTGAGAGTTATGCACGTAATGAGACTGATGAATTTGTCAAACCGACTGTTATAGTTGATGAAAATGGAGAGCCGACAGCAACCATCAAGGACAACGATTCGGTCATATTTTTCAATTTCCGACCTGACCGCGCGCGTCAATTGACATACGCTTTTGTTGAAGACGATTTTGACGGTTTTGAGAGAGAAGTGCGTCCAAAGGTGCATTTCGCCTGCATGACCCAGTATGATGAGAAACTCGATGTGCCGGTCGCATACCCACAGCAAGAGATCAAAAACACACTTGGAAAAGTGCTGAGCAAGAATCACTTAAAACAACTCAGGATCGCTGAGACTGAAAAGTACGCACATGTTACATTTTTCTTTAATGGCGGTGTCGAGGCTGTATATGATGGGGGTGATCGGTGTTTGGTTCCATCTCCAAAGGTTGCTACCTATGACCTTAAACCTCAAATGAGTGCGTATAAGCTCACAGAAGAAGTTATTGAAAGAATTAAGTCTTGTAAATATGATGTGATCATTCTTAATTATGCTAATTTGGATATGGTAGGGCACACCGGTATTTTTGATGCTGCGGTGTTGGCGGTTGAGACTGTGGATGAATGTCTGGGAAAAGTCATAGATGTGTTGTTAAAAGCGGACGGGGCTGCGATCATCACAGCAGATCACGGTAATGCCGAACAGATGATTGACTACAATACCGGAGAACCGCATACTGCTCACACTTGTAATCCGGTTCGGTGTATCTATGTAAACGACGGGAATGGTGTATCACTTGTATCACTTCGTGATGGCAAACTTTCGGATGTTGCACCCACCATGCTTGAGTTGTTGGAAATTGAAAAACCTGCTGAGATGACAGGTGAATCACTGTTCAAAAAGGAATGATCAGAACCACTGGTCCAGTGTCTTTTGCTGCCGGCTGCCGGATGCTGCTCCAAGCCGATCGGCTGCTTTGCTGATACGTTCTTCCGAAAAATCGTGTTCGCCGCACAAGAACTTGATCAACTCTTCCTTGTTCGGATCCTTCCATTCAAGAGTGTATTCATCCGTTACGGATGGGTGCAAAAAAAGCTCTTTTACCTCATCAAGTTTATCGATCGATTTGTCAATGTCCTTGAGTGCCACTTCAATATTGTTGTGTTCTTTGATCAGCTTAATTGCTTTTTTAGGACCGATCCCATTAAGTCCTGAATTATAATCCGTACCCACACAAATTGCAATATCGATCAACTGTGACCTCTCAACCCCGAGGGCTTGCAGGCTTTCATCCAGATTGACAACTTCGGGTTTCACATCCACATAGATGTTCTTGCGCGGCATTTTTCTCTTTCCTGTTATTGTAAGATTCCTTACAACATCAGGCGCGCCAAAGAGCATTGCATCATAGTCCTGTGAACCAACAAGGTCGGCGTCCCCTTTCTGTACCATATAGGCAGCCTGTGCCTCGCCTTCGGATGGTGCCTGGACGTATGGGATGCCCATTAGTTGCAGCAGGTGTTTTGCATCATTTACGATATCGGCATTTACCTTCACAGATGCCTGTGCATATTTGAATGCTTCTTCGGAAAGTCCTTTTTCTTTTGCCTCATCCCATTTTACACGAGCATTCTCTCGTACTTCTTTACGTTTTCCGAGTGTCCGCAATTTCATGTCGGGAGGTTTGCCGTCGAATACAAAAACAGGTTTGATACCATTTTCGACCAGATTGGTCATACGGTACAGGATGCCGGAGAGGTGGGATGTAATATTGCCATGTGAATCCTTTAGTGGCGTTCCATCACGCTGGCGTATGATGCTAAGGAACTGGTAAAGTATATTATATGCGTCAATAGCTACCACTTTGTGGGATAGGTCTGATAACTCAACATTTCTTTTTTCAAGTAAATCCCCGATATCTGTGCCCATAGTTATTACAAATTGACGTTATACATGAGTTTCTGGTATTTTAAAATCTTTGCCAACTTAAACTTTACCATCCAATTCACACTTTAAACAGACAGCCCGCCCATGCATATCATGAACATCCATTTCATTCAATACACAAAGACCTTTATTAAGTTTTCTCATCAACTCCGGTTCTTTTGGATTCATGTTAAGTTCAAT
>JAUVET010000235.1 GCA_030594665.1 Methanosarcinaceae archaeon | reverse complement strand
CAATTACCAAAGAACGAACGCATCATCGGGTGCATTTCCATCATCTGTTCAGATGCAATGTCCTCATACAGGCGATACACAATACTCACTGTAAGCAGTAATCCGGTACCACCGGCTCCGCCAATTGTACCAAGAAGACTTGCCACAAGTGTCAAAGCTCCGATGAAAGCACCACCGATTATGGTCACTTTCGGAATGTATCTTATCATTACTTTCTCAATACTTCCTATATTTCGCCTGAATCCCGGGATTTGCATCCCTGAATTGAATATCTTCTGTGCAGTCGGTTTAGCACCCATTCCGGTAGTCTCGATCCAGAACAATGCAAAGATGATACCACCAACGATCAACATGAATGCATCAGCAAAAACGTGCAACCCGATCTGCCATGTCGCCGGAACAGGTGCACCATAACCTGTAAATGTTTCCCTCACAAGCGATGGGATCCAATCATACGGACTGTTGATCGGTGCAATATAATACATAATACCATTAATTGGATTCGAACCACTATACTCGCCAAGGAATGTGATACCACGTCCATATAAAAGCATGCCGATCATCTGAAGGTTTGCCTGCAATGCCCTGACAAGGATCATCGGAAGAACGGATGCATAGATCAACTTCACAGGGAAACGTCCCCTTGCACCCCTGACAGCACTGTGTGCCAGTGGGATCTCGATCCTTGTACTTTCAACATAAACAACCATTAGGAATATCGCAATTGTACTAAAAAGTGCCAATATTCCACCACTGATTAGCATGAACATAAGTCCATCGCCGGTAAACAGGTAATCCGCACCAACATTCTGGGCAATGTATAACCACTTGGGAAGAAGTCCTATTGGCAACCCTGCTGAATCCGGTTTCCAGTTGAATATACCGGTAATTATTTGCTGGGATACACCTGCAACAATAAATAGTCCAACACCTGAACCGATACCCCATTTAGAGATGATCTCATCCATGAAAAGGATCATTACACCACCAATGCATATCTGAGGGAAAATGATAAACGTAACAATACCAAGGCTAACACCAAGTGCTGATGCAACCCCTGCATCGGGCAGTATATAGCCGCCCATGATCTGCGGCAGGGTCTCAAGTATGATCATCACAAATACCATGAACTTCTGGGCACCCTGGAAAAACGCCTGGTCAGCCGGATCAGACATATTGAGTTTGATCACATCCGCACCTACAAGTAATTGCAAAACGATCGATGCTGTCACGATCGGACCTATACCAAGCAGCATCATCGAACCTGATGCACCCGCAAAGAATGCCCGGTACGACTCAAAAAGATCTATTGATTCCTTGGAAAGACCAAATAACGGAATATTTGCAAGAGCAAAATATAATATAAGTATTCCAAGAGTCCACCACAACTTACTTTTAAAGTGTACATGCCCTTCCGGCCCTGCCACTGCAGGTAGCCGATTAAATATCGGCTCTAAACTATCCCTCAAACTCATTAATTCACCCTTTTATATGAATAAATATCAACAAATGATTAATCCGGACCAATTGATATATCAGTTTCGAATTGCCCACATCCTCAGTATTGATATTATTATATTTGTTATATTTATTATAAATATGACTATTAATATCCATTGTAATATTTATAGTAACACCATGCAACGAGAAAAATCTCCCTCCGGTCGATTTAACTCGAACTATATATTTATAAAATATATACCACGAGAAAATCCTCCCCACTGGTCGGATCAACTCGGACTATATCATTTTATAATGTATTATACTATAAAAAAAGTAATGCCAATTTAAATGTTAGTGACACTACTTTTCGATTTCAATACACGATCCTCCTGCACTTTCTATCTTATCGCGTGCAGATGCGGAAAATTCATTGGCAGTAATAGCAAGGCTCTTTGTAACCCGTCCGGTCCCGAGTACCTTTTCGATATCCAGGTCCTCAAGGTTCATGCTATATACACCATCCTCCAACTTTGCAAATTTCTCATCAACGAGCTGGTCTGCAAGTTCATCGAGTTCACCGACGTTTACAACTGAAGCATCATGGATCATTTTAAGAGGACGTTTGAAGCCATGTTTACCATAGGCATATCCAAGCTGCATAGCCCTAACATTGTGGTGTTTACATCCACCTGCCCTGCCACGACCTCCACGATTTCCTGCACCACGCCGGTTCTTTGTAGTACCGCCGCCACAGGTACGTGATCCTCTAAACTTTTTGGTTTTGGTTTTGCTCATAAATAACACCTACCTCATCTTGTTCAAAAGTACTTTAATTTCGTCACCGTGATTACCCAATACGCCGCCCTGCTGTGTAGTTCTCTTCATACCGGCATGTCCCTTTCGTGGAGGGTGAAGCCTGAGAACAGGTTTGAGTTTCGGAACATCCTTAAGTGTCGCATTACCTTCAAACACTGCCTCTGCAAACGCATCAATTGAACCGAAATCCGTATTTTCAGTGATGTATGCATCCGTAAGATGTGCACCACCTTCAAGCATACCACGGTTCTTGAGCATCTGTGAAAGAGCATCCGCATCAATTGTACCATACGCAACGTAATCCTTAACCTTCTGGATCATACCCTTATTGTGTGGATTATCACCCAATATTACGCAATGGTTGATCTTGTGCAAACGGAGCATTTTCAAAGTATCTTCGATCGAGCCACGTACATTTATCGGACCGCGCATTCTGATCACTGCGTACATCTTATGCCTCCGCTTCCTTGTAATCAACAGGGAGCCTGACAGTATCAATGCTCATAAGTGCGTTGAATGTCGCTTTTGCAAAATTCAGGGTTGTTCTGGTTGTACCTTCAGTCCTGGTCCACACATCCTTGATGCCTGCTTTTTCAAGCACCTTTCGTGCCGTATCTCCTGCTGCAAGTCCAAGTCCACGAGGTGCGGATTTAAGCTCAACAGTGACACTGCCTGCCTTACCGCTTACCTGATACGGAACTGTGTGCGCAAGTCCGCATCCACATTCCCATGAACCGCATCCGCGTTTTACATGAATAACGTTAATCTTTGCATTATCAATAGCTTTCCTGATAGCAGGTCCGACCTGTACATCCTTTGCCTGGCCAAGTCCTACAAAACCATCGCCGTTGCCGACAATCACAGTTGCTCGAAACTTTACACGACGACCTGAGTCAGTCATTCTCTGTACCATATTGATATCGAGAACCTCATCTTCCAGTTCCGGGATCAACATATCTACGATCTGTGCTTCCCTGATCGGAAGACCTGAATCAATAGCCTCAACCATTGAAGTGATCTGCCCTTCAGCCACAAGTTTTCCAAGACGTGTCTTTGGGATCCATTCCTCATTATATTCATATGCCATATAATCACCTAATTAAATTCGGAAAGGATTTTTTCCTTAACAGCTTCAAACTGCTCAGGCAGATTTGATCCCTCCAC
>JAUVET010000290.1 GCA_030594665.1 Methanosarcinaceae archaeon | reverse complement strand
ATACAATGCGCGCGCTTTTTAGTATATCACGTGCATGCGCCGACATAGCGCGTGCTTCTCCTTCAAGTTTGCATGGGTTCACAAGCACAAGGTCGGAAAAACCAAAGTTCTTCATCACGCGTGTGACTGAACCCACATTTCCCTGATACAGCGGTTCAACCAGTACAACCCTAACATCAAGCGGCATTTTTCACATCCAGTTTAAACATTACTTGAAGGACAATGTAGATTATTCTTTAGTTAACAAGTGTGATCGCGTCTACCAAACAAACCGTTGTACACATTCGGCATCCAAGACAATAACTTGGGTTAACCACCACGGCTTTGGGTTTGCCGTTATGGTCTTCGATGGAATATATCCTCGGACCTTTCGGGCAGGCCCTCCGACATGCACCGCAGCCTGTGCATTTGTTTTCGTCTATGTATATTTTCATTATTACTATGTTTGTTGTACGCCATTATACAAATAATATGTAGACAAAAATTATAAAATTACAATATACAATATTGTTATATAACATACGAACAAATCAAATATTCAGGTGCTCAGGCACTTTTAATAGATTAGTGAGGTGTAATGAAATGAGTTTGGAAACGATTCTTGAGAACACATTTAAAGGGGAAACAACCGAGGTCGGTTGGTATCTTGCAATGTCAAAACTTGCAGAGAGAGAAGGACGTTCCGATGTGGCAACATATCTTCGCCAGATCGCAATGGATGAGGCATGGCATGCTGCAGAAGTTGCCGAGATAATCGGGGCTATCAAAAGCGATACAAGATCAAACCTTGAGATGATGCTTGAGGGTGAAACTATGGCTGAAGTTGAGAAAGCAGAGGCTGCAGATCTTGCAAGAAAAGAAGGCAATACAGAAGCTGCATTGTTCTTTGACAGGGCATCTCTTGATGAGGCACGCCACAAGGCAGGTCTTAAGGGAATACTTGACCGGATGTAGTAATAGATCATCAATTAACTATCATTAAATGGAACAAGGAGTGGATATATTTGACAAAAGATTTACCTGAAAAGGCAGCGATCCTTCAGCGAGATAAGGAAACATACGGCATTGCACCTCAGATTCCTGGTGGTATCGTATCACCAGACACGCTTCGTAAGATTGCAGATGTCGCAGAAAAATACAATGCTGCTGCAATTAAATTAACATCAGCACAGCGAATGGCTATTGTTGGACTCAAGGAAGATGATCTGGACAATGTATGGGCAGACCTTGACATGAAACCTGCAGCAGCAATCGGTCTGTGTGTAAGGAGTGTGAAGATATGCCCGGGTACAACTTTCTGCAAACGTGGTCAGCAGGATGCTGTTGGACTTGGATTAAAACTTGATGAGATCTACCATGGAATGGAACTGCCGTCAAAACTCAAGATGGGAGTGTCCGGTTGTATGAACTCGTGTTCAGAACCTGCTATCAAGGACATTGGTATCATGGGTACTCCAAAGGGGTATAAATTGATGGTTGGCGGAAATGCTGGACTCAAACCAAGACTTGCAGATGTTGTTGCTGAAGAACTTTCTGAGGACGAGGTACTGGACGCTGTGGACAAGATCATCAGCTATTATAAGACCCACACCAAGAAACAGCGCCTTGGCAAGATGATCGATGAGATCGGTCTTGACAAGTTCAAAGAAGAAGTTGGATTGTAAATCGAATATACGTTTTTGGTATATGATCAAGAACCTAACATTTGATACTAATGTCTTAACACTTTGATCTTTCGACAACTGTAATTTAACCACGGGAGACACAGAGAAACACAGATCATGTGTCTGATTTTACTCTCTATGCTCTCCGTGGTTTATTGCTTATCACTTGCTGGAATTTGCATTTTATTAGTTAATATTGTTTGGTTTTTAACTATAATACGTATCAAGGTGGTATTTGACCATATTAAATACCGATTTTCGCCAGCCGTTTATGTTCCACCGAAAACTCCACAATTTTTACACCAAAACCTGACTACCAGCACTGTTTTTCAGACAATATTACTTTAGAATATGTTCCATTCACGGAACATTAAAATATTGGCCTTACAAAAAGGAACACGCTTCTGCCACAAATATCTACAGCAATAGATTTCGAACAACTTGAGAGCCACAAATTCGATGTCAGGTAGGGGAAATATACTACTTCATACCATATATTTTACAAACCGGATTGTATGAACTGATATTAGCGGCACCATTCCCGGAAACTTCAAAACTATCACAGATCAATTATGTGGCATAAACACTTGATGAAAATCGGTGTTAAAAAATACGCAACATATATATAAGGTAAATACCAAGATAATTCGATTTGCATAGAATCATTAATATAGATTCTACTTGTTAATTTGATGAGATTTATTAAAAATTTCACATTGAGGAGGAAAACATTCAATGGCTGAGTTTAGTTATTATTCGGGAATACCTTCATTTTATATGATGATAGGAATTGCAATGATCGCAATTCTAATATTTTTATTAGGAATGTATCTGAATATGCAAAAATGGGGCGGCGGAAGTGCGTCTAATTTCTTGAAGATATTTTTAAAATCTATTAACCATGAAAAATTGGGACACCATAAAAGGCAAAGCCTTGCAAGCACAATAATACTGGATATCTTATTGCAGCGTAGAATACTCAGACGCAGCCCGTTTAGATGGGTGATGCATA
>JAUVET010000255.1 GCA_030594665.1 Methanosarcinaceae archaeon | reverse complement strand
ATATTTTCCATTGATGGTTACAATGGTATCACTGTAAATTAACGTTTTAATGTGGACTGGGGCATCAGTTAAGTTTCATGTGTGATCGAAGAACTTGTATTCTCAATCTTTCGTTATCATCAGATTCACTTTGTACATCATCAAGAATGCCAGGAAATATGCAATAACTGCCATATATGAGTTCCACCAGGTCATATACTCCAGATAATCGACAGCAACGAGGGCAGCCTCAATCATTGCAGCGACAACGGCAATAAGAAAACTGGATGAGATGGCTATGGCTGTATTCCATGTTCTGGGGAATAGCAAGTAATATGTCGCTCCTGCAAGGGTTGCTATGAAAAAGACCTCGATCGGAACAAAGCCCAAAAAAAGAGCACTGTTTTTAGTGACCCACAAATCAAAGTACCCACCCAGATTCTCGAAGAAAAAATCGAAGATAGCAAGGAACAGCCCGAGTTTCAATGCTTCGAACAGGTTTTTGTGCGTCAGTACTGCAAGAATGCCAAATATACCTATTGCCAGCATGAGCAAAAAAAACCAAATACTCATGATAATCACCAATAACCTCCACTATTAGTAAATCATTGGTGACATGGTATTTAATGGATTCGCACAGGCACGAATATATGCCTGATGTTTTAGTTCCACATCACTTTGTTATACCACTTCGCAAGTATAATTTAGAACTGCAGATGGCCACAGAGGATTATTATAAAAAATAAGTATGACCTCTTGCGAGTGAAATTCTGGCCACAGAGAGCACAGAGAAAAAACAACGACCCTCTGCGCCCTCTGCGCTCTCTGCGGTGAATATTTTTGCCATGATTCATTTAATCCAGAATATTATAAAAAGTTTCCATCATTCGTGGTCAACCTTTAATAATGATTCAAGATATATCTATTGATAACGAGGATATGGGGTTTGAAAAGATAGCTGACGATTCAATCGTTTTCGCCTGTGCAAATCCGATACCTGAGATAGGGCCATGGGGAAAAACAACCTGGGAAACAACAGACATACTTCAAAAAAGACATGGAAAACAAATAAGTGTGGTAGATGAGCTTCTAGCCCACGGTCCCTATTCAGAATGGAACGGTCCGCCTCTTTGGTCTCCGGACAGGTATCCACATGGAGGTGCACGCGCTTAGTGCAAGAAAAATATGTTTTTAAGAGAGAAGATCTTCGCGGGTGAAGGCATAATTAAGGCTGACACTATACTTGTAAATTGCAGAATTGTGAATGTCAACACAAAAGAGATAACAAAAGGTGATATTGCCATAAGTTCAGGTTTCATCGCTGGTATAGGTGATGTAGAAGGACTAAAAGGTGATAAAACAAGGATCCTTGATATTAAAAATGATTATGTGTGTCCTGGGTTGATCGACGGGCATGTGCATTTTGAGTCAAGCATGGTAACACTCACGCAATTTGCAAAACAATCTATCCTCCATGGGTCAACCGGTATTGTCATTGATCCGCATGAAATAGCTAATATCCTGGGCACAAAAGGTATCCGGCTTGTTATGCAGGAAGCAAAAAGGCTACCAATCGATGTTTTTGTCACTATTTCATCATGTGTGCCTTCAAGTCCGTTTGAAACATCAGGTGCGAAGATCGGTCTTTTAGAGATAAAAGAATTTCTTGATGAAAAATCTGTGGTCGGACTTGCTGAGGTGATGGATTACCCTGGAGTGTTACAAGGGAATACTGAAAAACTTGGAATGATCGCAGCTGCAATTGAGAAAAAACTCGTTGTAGATGGTCACTGTCCTGGTATGCAAAATAAAGAATTGTTCGGATACCTGAATGCCGGCATCTCAAGCGACCATGAGTCCGTAACCTATAATGAAATGCTTGAGAAAGCGCGCCTGGGTATGAAGATCATGCTTCGGGAAGGCTCAGCTGCAAAAAGCCTTGATGAATTCATCCCAAAACTGCTAAGAGATGGAATATCCCTTGAAAACTTCTTCTTCGTAACCGATGACAAACATTCAGGTGACCTTATTAAAGGACACATGGACGTGATCGTTAGAGCAGCGATCAAACTTGGAATAGATCCAATTCAGGCAATTTCTATGGCCACCATCAACACAGCACGTCATTTCAGGATAGATCATATTGTAGGATCAGTAAGCATAGGCAAAAGAGCGAATCTTGTAATAATTGATGATTTGCAGGCTTTCAGGATAAAAAATGTAATATTTAGGGGCAGGTTAAACCCAAAAGTTGAAGCAATCGAGTATCCTGATTATGTATTTAGAACAATCAAATTCAAAAAAATAAAACCGGATGAACTGAAGATAAAATCAAAAAAAGAGAGAGTCCCGGCTCAAATCATAGAGATTGTGCCACATCAGCTTATTACAAATAGAAGTATTGTGGAATTAAAAACCGATGGACAGGCTGTCCTGCCTGATATAGAACAGGACATTCTCGCTATCGCCGTGATAGAGCGCCACGGGAAATCGGGAAATATAGGCAGGGGCTTTGTTCGGGGATTTGATCTAAAGGAAGGGGCAATAGGGCAAAGTATGGCACATGACTCGCATAATGTAATCCTCATAGGTACGAATTATGAAGATATGGCATTATGTGCGAACAAGATCAAGGAACTGCAAGGAGGAATCGTAATCGCAAAAGAGAGCGTAATAGACTACCTTCATCTTCCTTTTGCAGGTATTCTCAGCACCGAAAGTGCATACGATGTTGATAAAAAACTAAACGAACTGCACCACATAGTGAAAAAGATGGGATGCAAACTCGAAGCCCTTTTTATTCAGATGTCGTTCCTTTCGCTTCCTGTTATTCCGTCTCTTAAGATTACCGATAAAGGGTTGGTTGATGTAGATGCATTCAAATTGATCGAACCTATACAAAATAGATGAATGAAATTACGTGTTTATGTTCCTAAACTAAATTTGTATGTGTTTAGCTGGTTACGATAAAATGTCGCTGATAGCCCAAATTGCTAGACCCCGCGCAGCAACCCGCCGCAGGCGGCGGATTCCATATATTATGAATAAAAATCACATTTGTTTAACTCGGTGAATCGGTGGCAACCAGCTATTTGATTACACTCACATTCACTACGGTTTGAAGTTTTCAAATTCAAAACCGATGACAAGCACAACGTCATAT
>JAUVET010000299.1 GCA_030594665.1 Methanosarcinaceae archaeon | reverse complement strand
TCAGAAATACGGAATTCCATATTTTTCCTGACCTCTTCAGATGTTATTTTCTTAATTCCGTGCACCTTGTCAAAGATCGGACACCACTCAACCTGCGGCTCACCGACCTCTACCACTTTACCATTTTCCACAACAACTTTTGTTTTTCCAAGCATTTCCATAACATGGGGCATAATATCACCTTTTAATACGACTAACGATTATTCGAACCGGCCTGACTAACCTATATTTGGATGTATTTTCCAGTGTTCCCTAACAAGTTCCTTTCTTGGAATGGGATCACTTTGTTTTTCCCGCTCATTCATTTCATCATCAAATGCTTCAAGAGAACTGTAAAGACACTAGATGCCATCCTTTTGATAAGACTCAAATACATTAGGGTCCCGGATAGCATCGTCCTTATCTATGCTTCTTTTAAAATACTCACGATGACCTTCAAGTATCTTTTTGTTAGTCACATCAAATTCCACGAATGAAACATATATAATTGTTTTGGCTGATGTTTTTTAGAAAATCTATAAAAATCACAATGCATTGCGCATATCAACTATCTTTTGCGCTTTTCCGGCAGTTCTTGGGATCGTCCCTTTCTCAACAAGTTCTACATTTGTCCTGATGTTCAACACTGCCTTTAATTCATTTTCGACATGTTTTTGCACTGATGCAAGGTCTTTCAGTTCACCGGTAAATGCACCTTCCTCAAGTTCGACCCTCACTGTGATCTCATCCATCCGGTGTTGGTTTCTGTCAAGCAGTATCTGGAAATATTCAGTAACCTCCGGTATATTTGCGATCACATCTTCGATCTGTGACGGGAACACGTTAATACCCCTCACAATGAGCATATCATCAGCCCTGCCAAGCACTCTTGAGATCCTCTGGCTAGTCCTGCCGCATGCACATTCGCTCTCCAAAAGGCGTGTAATATCACCTGTACGATACCTGATAAGCGGTAATGCCTCTTTTGTGAGGGATGTCAGGACAAGTTCACCTTTCTCTCCTTCTGCAACCTGCTCACCATCAGAGTCCAGTACTTCGACAAGGAAATGATCGCTCCAGATATGCAAACCATCCTGCTCCTTGCATTCAAACGCAACACCAGGACCAAACATCTCGGAAAGTCCGTATGAATCATACGCCTTGATGTTAAGCGCACTTTCCAGTTCCTTCCTTGTATTCGATGACCACGGCTCAGCGCCGAAACACCCAATATTTAATGAGAGTTTATCCGGAATATCCATCTTTTCTGCTGTTTCGGCAAGATAAAGAGCATACGAAGGCGTGCAGTGTAATGCAGTCACACCATAATCGATCATCATCTCAAGTTGCCGGACAGTATTTCCCGTCCCGCTCGGAACAGTCATGGCACCCAGTTTTTCAGCACCGTAATGAACTCCAAGACCGCCTGTGAACAGGCCATAATTGACAGCGTTTTGCAACACGTCATCCGACCTGACACCAACCATCATGAGGTCACGTGCCATCAGGTCAGACCATGTATCAATATCCTGTGCAGTGTACCCGACAACAGTCGGTTTCCCGCTTGTGCCTGATGAAGCATGAATGCGCACAATATCCTTTTTCGGAACCGCAAACAACCCGAATGGGAAATTGTCACGAAGGTCTTGCTTAACGGTTGATGAGAGAAGGCTTACATCATCCAGTGCTCTAATATCATCGGGAACAACACCTTGCTGCTTGAACTTTCCGGCATAGAATGGAACATTTTCATAGACACTGGAAACGGTTTTTTTCAAACGGTTAAGTTGCAACTTTTTTAGTTCATCATGATCCATTGTTTCGTATTTTGGCTGCCAGTATTCCATAAAATCGTCTCCGTGTTTTTAATATTTCTGAAATGTGATTTGTCTCTTTGCTTAAATGCATTGCTCTTTAGCACAAAATGCAAACACAAATTGTGTATTGTAAATTTGCCATGTGCTTGCACTATATCCTCACATCATTCTTTTTTTGGCCACATACTCAATAATCGTGTTCATAACAATTACATGGATGTACATATCAATTAGATATTATTGAGCCAGCACTGCAATTGCAACTTCCAAAAGTGGATGCAATAAGAAAATGCAGCAAAAGTGAGTTGGACATGATGTCAAAAACTAGAAAAACTACTGCAACCACATCTCATTTAATATTTATACTTATAATCCTATTCACTTTTGTTTTTCTGGCATTTGGAACTTCACCTATTGCATCTGCCAATTGGGATCAAAATGTAATTGAAGTTGATGCTACCTATGAATTATTACCACAAGACATGTTCGTTCATGTTTCCAAAGAATTCACCTTTTCAAATTATGACAGTAATACACGTTTTTGGAGAGGATATTACTCAAACTTAAATTACAAACTTCCAGGCGGCATTGAGAACGTTCAAGTTTACGACAGCGATCAAGAGATGGAATATTACAAACCGAATACAATAAATGACCATTATACTTTTGAATTCAACAAAAATGTATGGTATGAAAAAAGTTATGAATTTACTGTTGAATATGAGAT
>JAUVET010000140.1 GCA_030594665.1 Methanosarcinaceae archaeon | reverse complement strand
GCGATCTTCAACTCTTTCCTGAACTGTATTTCAGCCAGCTCCCGCGTCTCGATGCCGGGGTGAGGGACGTACAACTTCATTGCAGTTTCGAGTAGCATATCCGCGGTTATGCCATCGCCCTCCAATATATCGATTATATCGTGTGTGATCTCTCCGTCTAACCCGGAGGGTTGATCGCCTTTGTGGTCTTTGGACTTAATTTCTGATAATTTCATGTCAAACACTCATGGTTCAGTCAAAATGAAATATGTGATTTTAATATGTTTGTAGATATATGTATGGTAATACTAAATACGGCAATCGATAAAACAGCCGCAGTTCCTATTAATTGTGATGCTCGTTTTATGTCTTTGGGTTTCGGTTGGTTTAATTCATCACCAAGTACATAAGTGTCTGGTTTTTCAAGCCGGATCCCAAGCGCACCCGATGCGGCTGCAATAGGGTATCCTGAATTTGGGGATGGTGTATTCTTCCCTTCAACTTTTGCGCTTTTGATGGTGTGAACAAAAACAGTGGTCCTGCTTTCATTTTCGGACGTGTTGAATATCAATGCCGCAATTGCAATGAATAAAACTGATATGCGTGAAGGTATCCAGTTCAATACATCATCCAACTTTGCGGAGAAGTATCCTAATTCAAAGTGGACATCGTCCTTGTACCCGATCATTGAATCAAGCGTGTTCACAGCTTTATATACATACGCGCCCACAAGCCCGAAGGGTCCGAGCAATACATAGTAGAAGATGGGACTTAAGATCCCGTCTACAAAGTTCTCTGCCATGGATTCAATGACTGCGGATGACATCTGGGTGGTGTTGAGTTTTGAAGAGTCACGGCTCACGTATATCGGAAGATCTGCGCGGGCTCTTTTTAAGTTGTTTTTCACAATATCCTCATATATTTTCTGCGCAGGTGCAAGCAGGCTCCGGATTGCGAATGTTGATTTGAGGAAATATGCTGCGATCAGGTATCCAAGTGTTTGCGGCACTGCCGGATGCATTGAAATTGCCATTGCCAGATATCCGATAGCGGATGCAAAAACAATGGTGGTCACTGCAAGGAACACACCGTAGGCTTTCCTGTGGGTAGCCGGCGCGGCTTTTTTGAGCACATCTATGACCTTTCCGATCAGGACAACCGGATGCAGTGCTGCGGGTGGTTCACCTATAAGTATGTCAAATGCAGATGCAAGTAGAAGTATGGAAACCAGATCCCCGGCATCAGGCAGAGGTGTGAACATCATAAAAGTGGTTCCACCACCTGTTCCCATGCGATCTTGAGGTTCTCTTTAGTATCTCTTTTTTCCATCAGGATATCAAGTATACGCTGCGCGACATCGGGATCGTGTACTATGTGGCAGTCCACACAACTCCATACCTTTCCGCCGGTCGAGCGTTCTATCCACGTGCCGCCTGTACGTTCATCCTCACATGCATAGAACGGGCAGAAACAAAAGGTACAGTCCTGGCCTTCAAAATGACATGGGTAGTATTCGCATGTATCCCTGCCGGAATGTATGCCTTTTGCAGCGGCTTCCAGTGTGTGCTTAAGCTCCTCTTCGGCGTGTTGTTTGCCCCATTCGTTGAGTACTTCACCGAACATTTTTATGAACCTGTCATTTTCATCCCGCGTCCTCACCGCGATCCTGACATGGTCTTTATCAAGCGAGTAAAACGAACTGCAATCCCTGATAAGTATGCCATGGGATGCCAGGCGTTGTGTTAGTTCGACCGAATCCATCAGGAAATCACTTACATTTACCAAAATGTAGTTTACATTGCCTGGCAATGGCGAAAGACCACGTATGCTCAAGAGCCGCCCTGTGAGATATTCGCGTTCCTGTTTGATCAATTCCCTTGAATCTATGAAATATTGGCTGTTGCATCCCCCGTCCATGTTCAGAAGTTCGGTGCCGACAATATCCGGCACGGAACCAAGGTTCCATGGAAGTCTTGCAGCATTAAGCATTTGTGCCATTTTCAATGATGCGACCCCGAACCCGATCCTTATGCCCGGGATTGCGAAGGATTTGGTCAGTGAGCGAAGCACGAACACATAATCGTTCCCTGCCGCAATGTCCGCGATACTCTGGTCGGGGTCGGATAGTTCGATGAACGCTTCGTCAACAAAGAGCAGGGTCCTGTTCTTTTCACATCGCTTTGCAAGAACAAGCATGTCCTTGCGCGGCATCAATGCTCCTGTTGGGTTATTGGGATTGCATACAAAGAATATCCTTGCTTTTTCAAGCAATTCATCTGTGATTGTGGTGACGTCTTCCTGTTTGGTGTAAAGGATATTTGCCCCGAATAACCTGCACTGCTGCTCATATTCTGCAAATGTTGGCTGCGGGATCAGCACCGTGTCGTCTTTTTCGATCACACATTCAGCAACAAGACGGATGATCTCGGATGAACCGTTGCCAGGGATGATGTTGTCTGGCTGGATTTTGTTCCCGACAAAACATGCTGCTGCTTTTTTAAAATCGATGTAACGGTTATCGGGATAGTGGCTGGTTTGTGCGATAATGTTTTGTATGATATTTTGTAAATTCAAGTATGGATTGCAGGCAGGATACTCAAATGGGCTTCCAAGTGGGTTGAGGCTTGCGCTAATGTCGAGTATCTCTTGTTCCGGAATGCCGTGTGTTTGTGCAGCTTTTTTTATAAGTCCGCCGTGTGTGCATGGGGTGAGATTTCGGATGTTGTGTTTTAGGGGTAATGTGGTGTTTTGTTCTGACATTTTATCTGGGACATTTAATGTGTGAGGGATATATTAAGTTACTTAAAGTTATGGTTCTTTTTGTGTGGAAAGTGGGATTATGGGTTGAGTTTGTACATGGACTTTTTAGTTTTTACACAAAGTCTTATACTACGGGTAGCCACTTCAGGATTTGAAGTAAGGAATCGTTTTATTAAAGTATATGAAGACCCTGTACTATTTAGTATAGGGATAGTTATTGTGGGGTGAAGGAGTTATGCTCGAAAAGGCGATAAGAAACTATAGATAGTTTCTGTAAATTCAAAAATTGTATGCCAAAAATTTTGAAAATCTTTGATAATATTTAAAAAATATAATAAGAGGATATTCATATTAATAATAAATTAAAAGAGGAAGTTGATGAGTCTAGTCTATTTAATCTGGGCAATAATTTTTGAAGTGTCTGGAACAATTTGTATGAAATTGTCCCAAGGTTTCACAAAAATGATCCCTTCAATATTGATGATTATTTTGTATATAATCAGCCTTGGTTTATTGACACTGGCTCTTAAAAAGATTGATCTCAGTATTGCTTATGCAATTTGGGCAGGTATGGGAACAGCTCTTATAGCCACAGTTGGAATTTTGTGGTTTAAAGAGCCAATAAGTGCATTAAAGATAATTTCACTTGGATTAGTAATTATTGGCGTGATTGGATTAAATCTTAGCGGTGAAATGCATTAAATTGTATAACTGCGCCTCCATATGAACAAGAAATTTAAAAAACAGATTGAGTTTCAGAAGCCACGAGCATCCATACTGATGCCCCGTTTTTCCAAAACGGGGTACGTCACTATAGGCTATAGAGATTTTGTGCATCCTCAGGCGTCAACATTAAGTACTGAACATGGTTAAGTTTAATGTTGTAGGAATAAACCATTATATTATATAGTTATATAGTTATTTTGATGAAAAAGAAAAACGGCGCATTGAAAACAAAATATGTGAAAAAATGGTAAACAACAGAATAAATGGCGAGAAAAATTGGTTTGAACATTTCAATAAAAGTTCAGGGGGAATATGTCTAATATTATAACAGATATGTCAGACACTGTTAAAAAATTTTTGGGGTGTCTCTTGCTTTTAATCCTTCTATCTGCAATGTTTGCTTTAGTCCCACTCGCTTTTTTTTGGATCCCGCTCATTATAATTAGTCTTGGATCCAAATATGGCGGTCTGTTTTATTTATTTTTTATCCTAGGCCTTTTGGCAGTTATACTGGCAATTCAATTGCTGGTGCGGATTTTTAGAGGAATAAAAAATAAATTTAGAACCGTTGTGGTGGTAGTTGTGGTGGTATATTGTTTACTCCTTGTGGGAAGCTTGGCGCTTATATATGGCGCAGGCGGTCTATTCCAGACTCAAGAATCTACTCCAGCACCCTCTCAATCATATATACAAACTGTCATAGTTTCACAGGATTCAATTCAACAAACCATTGATAGTTTGGAATTCGTATTAATACCAGCTGGGGAATTTGATATGGGCTCGCCATTGAATGAAGCAGGGAGGTCCGATAATGAAGGCCCTGTCCATCATGTAAAAATCTCAAAAGCATTCTACATGAGTAAATATGAGATTACACAAAAACAATGGCGCGATGTCATGGGACGCAGCTTCAACGGTGACAATCTGCCAGTTGAGACTGTATCGTGGAACGATGGTCAGAACTTCATCAAGAAACTTAATGATAAAGAAGGTGGGAACAAATACCGGCTTCCAACAGAGGCTGAATGGGAATATGCAGCGCGTGCAGGAACAACATCGCGATATTTCTTTGGAGATGAAGATTCAAAACTTGGTGATTATGCCTGGTACAATTCAAACTCAAATCTTAAAAATCATGATGTTGGTCAGAAAAAACCCAATCCCTGGGGACTTTATGACATGTATGGGGGTGTCAGGGAATGGGTGCAGGATGAATATCATGGTAATTACACCGGTGCGCCAACAGATGGAAGTTCATGGGAAAGTGGAAGTGACTCCGACAGGGTTGTTCGGGGCGGCACCTGTGGAACCAGCGCCAAGTACTGCCGGTCAGCGTTTCGCTACTATTATGACCCCGGCAGAGACTGGAACATGGGTTTAGGCTTTCGACTTGTGAGGGATTTGTAGCCGCCTTCTGCCTTGCTGCACTTCAGGTTAATTTTTTATCCATTTGAAGGCGTAGCCCAGTCACTTTGATAACTTTCTTTGTCCCCTTTGTTGATACAGACCAGAGCGATATTTAGCGATAGATATCCTCATGCGCCCGCGCCAAGATGCCCCGAATTTTAGCGTAGCGACGTCCGGTGTTCGTGACTGTGGAATTGCATATTT
>JAUVET010000115.1 GCA_030594665.1 Methanosarcinaceae archaeon | reverse complement strand
TAATACTTCCTCTCTGTCAATTCACCGATCAAACTTACATTAAGGTCATACTTTTTAGCAATATCAAATACAGCATCAACGTCGTCAGGTTCGACTTCCAGCACCATACGCTCCTGGGATTCAGCGATCAGTATCTCATATGGCGTCATGTTGGTCTCGCGAAGTATCACATTATCAGCAATGGTATAGATCCCAAGATTGCCTTTCGATGCCATCTCAGAACTTGCACCTGCAAGCCCTGCCGCACCAAGATCCCTGCATGCCTTGACATAACCTTTTTTAATCGCCTCAAGCGTGGCTTCAATAACCAGTTTCTCTGTGAACGGGTCCCCTACCTGAATACTTGGGCGGTCTTCCGCTTCCGCACTTTCCGACAGGTCACGTGATGCAAACGATGCACCTCCAAGGCCGTCGCGTCCTGTTGTAGAACCCATGAGTATGACCTTGTTACCTGCCTTCTGTGCGCAGGCTGTCACAACATCTTCCTCGCGCGCCAGTCCTATGCAGACCACATTCACAAGTGGGTTTCCGCTATACGATTCGTCAAAGTACGTCTCCCCGCGCACGACCGGTACGCCAATGCAGTTACCGTATCCTGCAATGCCTTCGATGATATGTTCAAAAAGGTAAAGGTTCTTGGGGCTGTCAAGAGGTCCGAAATACAGGGGATCCATAAGTGCTATCGGGCGCGCACCCATTGAGATTATGTCGCGCACGATCCCACCAACTCCGGTGGCTGCTCCGTTATTGGGGTCAACATATGAAGGATGGTTGTGGCTTTCCATACCAATGGCAAGCACCCAGCCGTCACCGATCTTGATTATAGCTGCATCATCACCCGGACCTATGATCACGCGGTCGCCTGTTGATGTGAATGTCCGAAGCAGCGGTGCACTTGATCGATATGAGCAGTGCTCACTCCATAGATTCAAAAAGCAGCCCTGTTCAACCGGATTCGGTTCTCTCCCCATTTTCTTTGTTATGATATTCAGGTCATCTTCAGGTAACATTAATGCGCCTCGTATTGATTAGAAAATATGATTGGTATTGATACCACTAAGAGCATCTGTAGTTAAATAAACATTTCTTTATTTTATCCTGATATGATGGGATATGGAAATCATACGGCAGTTTTAATATCTATCATATTCATTGTCTTTATCAGCCTGGCGGATGTTTTAGAGGCTAAATTTCGAAAATTTTATACTTAGAACGTGTTTAAGGATCTATATGAGGGACTTATAATGAGCAGTACAACAATTGGAAATGTTACAATCGACAGGCTTGGACATTCAAGTTTCATAATAAGAGGCGAGGAAAAGATCATCTACATCGATCCATACGTACTTCCGGATAAAGTGGATTATGAAGATCAGGCAGATATCATTCTGATCACACATGAGCATTATGACCACTGTGACCCTGAAGCAATAAGGGAGGTTCGGAATAGTGAATCAACCACCCTCATACCGGAAAGTTGCACACTGGAGTTCAGGGGTGATGCAAGACGTATCAGAGAAGGGGATAAGTTAACAGGTGACCTTGCGATCAAAGGGGTGGGGATTGAAGTTGTTCCTGCATATAACATAAATAAGGAGTATCATCCAAAAGGTGTTGGTGTGGGATATATTATTGATATCGACGGTTTGAAAATATACCATGCAGGCGATACGGATTTTATTCCGCAGATGAAGGATATGTCAGTGGATGTCGCTTTGCTGCCGATCGGCGGCACATTTACGATGGATGTGCCCGAAGCAGTAGAAGCTACGCTGACAATTGCCCCGGATGTTGTGATCCCTATGCATTACAATTATTTAGATACTACTCCCGCTGATGCGGATTTATTTAAAAGGCTTGTGCATGATAAGAATCCTGATATAGAAGTCATTATTCTTTAGCGATGTCAAAGACAAAAAACGACAATATGTGGATAGATCACAATGGCACGCCGAATAAAAAAACAGAAATCCCTTATCAAGGATCTTGCAGTGCAGCGCATAAACCGTCTTTTCGAACTTGCGGATCAAGAGTTTGAAGAAAATCCAAAAAGAAGTGACAGGTATGTGCTTCTTGCCAGACGAATAGGTATGCGATTCAGGGTCCGGTTTCCAAAAACCCTGAAACGCAGGATGTGCAAGCACTGTCGTTCGTATCTGGTACCCGGGAGCAGTGCAAGAGTACGTTTGCGTGGAAGGTATATCACTGTTACATGCCTGCGATGTAATAAACAGATGCGGTATCCGTATAAATTGAGTGAAAATAGTAAAAACAGTGAAAGTGGTGAAAATAGTAATAGTAAAAGTAATGTGGAAGAGAGCAATCCTGCTTGATAACAATTTCAATTATCCGAAAATCGCAGTTAGTATTTTTACAATCAGGAATGATGAAACGATCATCACAACAATAACGAGTACAAAGAGAAATATGTTCTTGTAAACAACATCTTTTTCCGATCCGGTTCTGATCCCAAATCCTCCGACACAACCTGTTGAGCTACATGTGCCGCATCCGGTGCTGCAACTTGGATCATCCTCGGATCGGTTGTCTAAGTCTAACAATGGGATTGTTTTCATATCACTTGACATAATCACATATCTTTTTTTAATTGATATAAATCTGGTGTTTGCCATTTGCCAGACACTGTCATTTTTGTTGGTAATGGAATAATCAGCAATAACTATGGATTTTTTATCATTGTTCATCGGTTAAGGAGTTTGACAGAGTCGGTATGTATTATTTTCCGAAAGACCAATAATTTCATACAATTCTCCAATTTAATATAAATCGAACACGGATGACACGGATTTTCACGGATTTTCACGGATTAATTTTTTATCCGTGCGCATCCGTGTGATCCGTGCAATCCGTGTTCCATTACAATATTACTCTTAACCGATGATACATGGATTTTTTATTGGGGTTTTCGATCGAGATTCTCTATTGAAATCCCTTATCGAAATCCTCTACAGAAACAGAGCGACGAGAGGGGGACTCGAACCCCCGAGGCGCAAAGCACCACAGGATTAGCAATCCTGCGCCATACCGCTTGGCTATCTCGTCAGACAGATGTGTTGAAGTGCACCTCTTAATGCAATCTACATATTTAATGCTTTCTTCGGAACGCTCACTGAATTCAAGTGGCAGGCGCACCGCAAGTCGTTGTCCGTCCCATATCCAAGTGGTCTGCGACCTCGCCTCCACCCCGCAACCCTATAAGCGATAGTTGTCTACGGTAAGTCTGCTCCCTTCCGGGCCTCGACCGATTTCCGCAGTTAAGATATGAAAACAAGCTCTCCAGCAAGCATCCATATAAACACTATCCAAACAGGACGGAGCTTCTACGTTGAGATCACAGGTTTGAAAATGATCTGGACATCTTCTATTGGCTTCGTCCCCCGCATATCGGCGATATCGAGTAACAGGTAACGCCGAACTACCCGGACTAGCCCGCCACCCCTACATATGCATTACAGGTAATAAAAGTATTCCTGCTAGCGTCCCACGACTCTGGCAAAATGGTTAGATGGTTGCATAAGTGTGAAAGTTGTTGTATAGTAGTATGTCCTTAAATTTGAAAGTAAAAGGTGTGACGAATGGATGGATAACAAAACTCTCCTTCACACGATTAATTTTTCTCCATATCCAGTACTTCCGATTACACATCGTTTCGAGTGTGCATGATCTCACAGAGTATTGCAGTTCTATCCTTTACAAAAAGGTGTATGGTTTTTTTGCCATTTAACCCATTTTCAATTTTATTTCTTATGGTCCAGTAGTCGGCAGGGTCAACTCCTGCCCTGAGTACGACTTTACCCACGTCATGCTTTTTTAATATTGAATTTATGACCTCCGGTTTAAATTCTGTAACTTGCATAACTGAGTAATTGTTTTTCAGCATTGGGTTTTTCAATATTGAATCAGATGTTAGGAGCAATCTTTTTTTATCGATTGTAAATAGCTCAACATGTTTTACGTCATCCATTTCATTTTCGATGGATTTTACAAACTGGGACAGAAGATCAGATTTAACCAAAGATGGGTCCGGTTCATACGCATATGTTCTTAGCTGTGAAACTTCTTTTATGTCATAGGTTTCAAAACTTTCACCTGTTGCATCAGTGGAATTGATGTGCGCACCGTCCGGTAGTGATACGGCTGACCGCTCACATTGTTTCAGTTCTCCAAAATACAGTGTCAAGCGATTGAGTTGTCCGTTCAGGGACATATATTCGCGTTCACAATCAAATTGAATGCGTTTTGGAGATATCCGGGGTGGCGCTTCAAATGCAAAGTTATGGGTTTTACCGGAGTACGCAGATATGACATTTGGAATCCCGGGTTCAAGACTCGTCACTTTGCGTTTATTTTCTTCGGCGGGTCTGGCAGGGTCTGAAAACACAATATCTACTTTTGGGATCTGCCTTATTACTTCTGGTGACAGTGCATCTCCGCAGATGAATTCGACATTCTCAATATCATGAAGTTCGCAGTTTTTCTTTGCGTATCCTATTTTTTTTGGATCTATCTCCACAGCATAGACAAAATCACATTCTTTTGCAAAGAATATCGTTTGTCCACCAATGCCGCAACTGATGTCGGCGAGTTGTTTGCACTTTAAACGTTTTGCTCGATATTGTGCAACGATCTTTGGTGTTGCGAATCGGATCCCATCTTTATCGGAATACAGGACTTTTTCAAATTTTTTTTTACGTGACAAATTAATCATCAATTACACCGTTTCAATCAATTTAAAATCATCCTTTCGTCAAGAGGTTAAAATCGCAATCCTTTTAAACAACTTTGTCATTAAATAAATGGGTATTCCAATAAATGGGATTTTCAAAATTTAATGTATCGAATAGATGATATTTGCATAGAATATGCAAATGATTCTGAAGCAATGCTAGCTTCATGCGTTACCATTGACCTGAATGACCAGTATTAAAAAATAGCCTATTAGTATGAATAAAGTAAAATATGATTATATTACTCACTATCATACAATTCAATATGTTCAAATATGAGAGGTATTTAAAATGAGAAAACTGATATTTATTTCGCTGATAGCACTTCTTGTTGCTATGTTGGCGATTCCTGCATCTGCGGAGGAGGGCTTTTCAGTCACCACTCTGGATGCGTTGGATGTGGATTGTTCGTCTGTGTGTCACGCTGCAGATCCTCACGAAATACACGATGGAAGACCAGTGACATGTGTGAATTGTCACGGTCCGACACGTTCAATTGCAATTCCACAATGTGGAAATTGTCACTATGGACCAATACATGATGTTCACATAGGCAAAGTAGCGACAGAAGATTGTTCCTACTGTCACCAGAATCTTGAAAGTGTACACAACAGTGCTCTTGCAGAGAGTGTATGTGCGCACTGCCACAAGGACGTTATCGTGGACCACGGTGGCGAGATTGAAAGCTGTACGAAATGTCACAACACTGCCCCGGATGTTGTAAAACCTGTTAAGACTGCAGACATGGATATCGTATGCCAGGCATGTCACATAAATGATAATGTGGCATCTGTCCACGGAAATGAGACATACGAGCAGGCATGTTACAATTGTCACAGACCTGGAGAAGGTGATGTTTCTGCATCCCAGGTACCGCACAACATCCACATTCCGGATGTAACATGTGTGGCATGTCACATGGATAATGAGAT
>JAUVET010000009.1 GCA_030594665.1 Methanosarcinaceae archaeon | reverse complement strand
GGTTTTTAGTTTTCGCAATCATGTGCCACTTTTTTTATTTTTGGGAGTGGTGTATATGCACTACATAAAAAGTTTGGCAGATATCTACCAAAAGATGTATGATTTTAAAGGCTGTGGCATGCGTTTTTGAACCTTGGTAATAACGTGTATTATCGAGAAAGTTCCAAGCCTAACTTGCCGCCATGGCAATTTTCATATCTGCAAATACGACACCGCTTAAAAACCGTTTTGCATTTCACGTTCATGGTGTGGGAACGTGCCGCGCTGCGCGCGGTCGCGTCGTTTTTTGCATTTGTTTGGCGTCACTCCCATGTAGTGACATTGTACGGTTGACACGACACTAGTATGCTTTTTCCACAGTTCAAGTCCGCTACTAACATTGATTCCAGGTAACACACTTAAAATCCACATGTGGTCTGGCAGCATAACGATTATTATAGAAAGTCACGATTTCCGGGGCACTACCAAATTTTCAACATATTTGTATATCTGTGGTAAGATAGGTGCATAAATATGATTGTTTCATCTGGAACAAATCCAATACAACCGCGGCAGGCGGCGTATTCCCACACTACTACTTCTTTGTGGATCAATTGGTGTGCGATATGTATAAATCTTACCAGTGTCAACTATTTCCAATGACAAAATTCACCAATGCCCCAAACAAAAAACTCACCGAACCAGCCCATGATATTCGATATCTTCTTGCACGCGGTTACCCGGGCAGTGCTGCAATACATTTTGTGTGCGATCATTACCGACTGTCCAAAGAGGAAAGGCACATCCTTACAAGAGTAGTACATTCTCCTGATGTGGCTGCAGCACGCCGGAAAAAGCGACTTGCCTGTGCAGACATCAATGAGCGAGATGTGCTGGTTGACGGGTACAATGTACTGATAACCATTGAAAGTATGCTAAAAGGTGAAACACTCTGGCTCGGAGATGACGGCTTTGTTCGGGACACAAGAGGAGTTTTCAGGAATTACAACAATACAGATGACACTTACAGGGCAGTTGATGAGATGCTCCTGTTCTTGTCTGAATGTAAAGCAAGATCTGTAAATGTCCTATTTGACACCCAGATGAGCAAAAGCGGAGAACTTACACGCCATGTTCACAACAGGTTTTCGGAATATTCACTAAATGGTAGCGCGCGCACATCCCGTCATGTGGACTTTGATCTCAAGAATGCGGGCGCAGGGGTTGTTGTGGCTACTGCGGATGGAGTGGTGATCGATGCTGTGAGTGAAGTGGTGGATATTGCTGCGTGTTTGATGGAACGCAAGGGAGTTAGAGTGAATCGGATAGTTTAAGGTTGGGCAAATTTGATTATCTGTCATACTGAAGTATGACAAACAGGCGAAATCTTATAATATGATTGTATTCTATTAGAATACATGACATACAATATGGTATCCCTGCGGATCGCACCAAATGTACTCAAAGAGATAGATACACTTGCAATAGACGAGCATGTGGAACGCTCAACCCTCTTACGCAATCTATTGAACAAAGGTTTGAAACAAACAAGAATTGAACATGCCGTTGAGCAGTATAAGAAGGGGAAAATATCAATTGGCAGAATGACAGAGGTCACTGGCTTACCACGACATGAGATTTTCAAAGTGTTGAAAGAACACAATATCAGTGTGCATTACTCTAAAGATCGACTGCTTAAAGAGATCAGTGACCTATGACAGTGGCTGATACCGGCATTCTGATATGGCTTGCCCGATACAACAATCTTCATTTACTCAAAGAAATATACGGGCAGATAGAAATTCCGGATAAAGTATTCGATGAAGCCGTAACCGCCGGAAAATCAAATGGTTATCCTGATGCTGTGATTATCGAATCTGCGGTAATAAATGAGGATATAACTGTTAAGAATACGAAAACATCAAAAAATATCAACGAGATGGAGAAAGTCTTTAATAGCAAACTCGGAGCAGGCGAAAGAGAAGCCATAACTCTTGCTTTAAAAAATGATTCATTGCTACTAATAAACGATGACGAGGCAGCAACAATCGCAAATTGCCTTGGGATGAAAACAAAAGGTGTACTGTTCATCCTGTTAAAATCCGTAAAACTTGGATTGCTCAACAAAAATGAGACTCATACAATATTCCAGCAAATGCTTGAAGATGGTTTCTGGCTTGCACCAACAATCGCAGTGGAATTTGAAAGGATATTGTTCGAATTATAATTGAACGATCGACAATAATAGATCAGGATGAAAACTACAATGCAAAAAATCGGAATCGCCATAACCAACCCCTCGGACTGGACAGCCACAGCCCTCATAGCCGCAGTAAAACAAAGAAATATCACCCCGATCAGCCTAAACCTGCAGACTGCTGAAGTCAAAATACAACATGGCGTCCATCACAGCGTCCATCACAGCGTCCATCACCGCGCAAACGACATCGACCTATCCGAACTTGACGCAATCATTGTGCGCGATGTTGGCGCAGGCACACTTGATGGCGTTTCTTTTAGATTTGACATACTGCGCCAGCTTGAAATGAACGGAACATTGATCGTCAATACACCACAGGCAATACAGAACGCCGCAAACAAATACCACTCGACCTGCCTTCTGGCACAGGCAAACCTTCCGATTCCCGAAACAAGGGCAGTCCAGAGCACCGAAGGCGCGTTGAACGCGCTGGCAGAGTTTGGTGATGCTGTAATAAAACCCGTATTCGGCTACAAAGGTATAGGGATCTTAAGAGTTAAAGACAACGCAGCATTTCACCCGAATAATGAACCGCGCCCCGAACCGATCGGACAACTCATTGATGATCTCATCAGCGAAAAAGAGATGCTCTACATTCAGGAATTCATTACAAACCCAGGGCGCGATATTCGTGCATTCGTGGTCGATGGCAGTATCACCGGTGCGATATACCGCACAGCAGCAGACGGTTCATGGCTAAATAATCTAAGTCAGGGCGGCACTGCCGCGCGGTGTGTGCTGTCGCAGGAACAGGAAGAGATATGCATACGTGCCGCAGAAACCATTGGTGCGGTCTTTGCGGGCGTGGACATCATCGAAGGGGAAGATGGCACGGTAATACTTGAGGTCAATGGCACGCCATCGGGAGCAGGTATATATGAGGCATGGGGCATAAATGCCGCAGATAAAATAATTGATTATGTGATCACCGGGATATAGGGATATAAGGATATAGTAGCGTTTTGTATTAGGATTAACGAGGGAAAATAAAGATGGTTGAATACAAACAATGCATTATTATACGCGATGACCTCAAACTCTCAAAAGGAAAACTTGCAGTACAGGTTGCACACGCTGCCGTATCTGCATCGGAATGGGCAGGCAGGACTGCACTTGAAGAGTGGAAAGATAGCGGTCAGAAAAAAGTAGTTCTTCGGGTTCCTACATTGCGGGATCTTTTTGAACTCAAGGACGTGGCAAGACGTCATGACCTTCCAACAGCGCTTATCACGGATGCCGGGCGTACCGAAATTGCACCCGGTACTATTACAGTACTCGGTATAGGACCTGCAAGATCGGATGAACTTGACAGGATCACAGGGCATTTGAAACTATTATGATCTGTTGTTATAAAGATCGATTAAGGATGGTAATCCATACATGATGAAAAAACATATACGCATAATTGCAATCCTGTTGGTATTCTTGATCCCGATCTCAATTTCAACTTCAGGATGCCTGACTGAATCTATCCAGCGGATCGAACAATATGCACAGTTTGCATCATACATATCCACTCAAGCCGAAGAGCCGTATAAACCGGATATCACTGCACTCACAGTCCCTGAAGTACCCGATACGCCTCCTCATATATTCGAAAAAATGCCTGCAACAATAACATCAAGTTCGCGCACAATTCCAGGTTTCAGCCTATCAAGTCAGTATTATTATACAACATTCTATGAAGGTGGCACAGGAACATTGAAGATATTTGTAGAAAACAGTGGCAACAAACCGGTATTTATCTATGGATACGCAATACGAGGTCCGGATACTTCGTGCACGAACGGATCATATATACAAAACACTGGCATCACCATTCCTGCAGGTGAGGAGAGATACATCGGCATGTTCAATGTAGCGATCCCACATGAAATCGACCAGATAACCCTGCGACTTAGCATGTCCATGCTTGTCCAAACAAATTCCGGCACATGGTATGACCATCAGGAACAATTTTTTGACGGTATCACAATGGATGTCATACCAATGCTTACAAAAGAATATCCGGAACATGTATTCAACTTGCCGCAGGACGTTTTTGAGAGAGCGAACAACAAAGTAAACCCACGTGACATAAATGTTCGCGAGATAGCAGCAGGTTCTGCAAAAACCTATCCCGGCACGTATAACATATTCCAGATATGTGCCCTGTTCGATTACGTAAAAGAAAATATCCAGTACATCAGTGACCCGAGAGGCGATGATCACTGGTCACCCCCTAACGAAACTCTGAAAATCGGTGCAGGAGACTGCGATGACTATTCCATACTTTTGTCATCCCTGATAGAAGCCATTGGAGGCACAACGCGGTTATACCTCACAGACACACACGCATTTACGGCAGTGTACATCGGTAACGATACTTGCCATATTGGCAGGATAGTAGATGGGATCGGACAATACTATGGTCCTGTTCCTGTATATTATTCAACAGATGAATACGGATCATGGCTCATGCTAGACCCTACATCAAGCCTCTATGCGGGAGACCTGCCCGGAAATACGGCACTCACACCACAGGGGTGGACGTACCTTAATACAACCAAAATTACAGCTATTGATATAATTCCAAAGTGAGAGGAGATCACTGATAAAAGTGCAAGTGCAAGTGCAAGTACCGGAAATTGAAAAACTGACAGGTATCGACATATACACTACAACCACCGAAGGTATTGGGGGGATATTAAAGCAGGAGGTTGATGATTTTATTGTGACTGAGATCACAAATCGCGAAGAGGGAGACAGTGGAAAACAACTGATACTTGAACTTACAAAACGCAATTGGGACATGCATCATGTGATCCGTGACCTCTCCCGCAAGTTTGGGATCAGCCAGAAGCGCATTGGTTTTGCAGGTACAAAGGACAAGCGGGCAGTCACTACCCAGAAGATCAGCATCCATAATATGACTCCACAGGCTGTGAATGACATTTTCCTCAAGGATGTCGAACTAAAGGTTATTGGCAGGTCGAACAAACCTGTGAAATTGGGCGACCTTACCGGAAACGGGTTCAAGATCACGGTTCGTAACATCGACCTGACCGAAGATGAACTGCAAACACAGCTTCAGGAAACCACAGATGAGATATTAAAAGTCGGCGGTGTCCCTAACTTTTTCGGGATACAGCGATTTGGCGCGATCCGCCCAATCACACACCTTGTGGGAGAAGCGATAGTTCGTGGAAATATAGAGGAAGCTGCAATTGCATATATTGCAAAATCGTTCCCTGACGAATCCGATGAAAACAAACGAGTGCGCGATCATGTGTTCAATACAAGGGACTATGCATGGGGACTTGAACAATATCCATTGAACCTGCGGTATGAACGCTCGATGATGCATCATCTTGTCACCAATCCTGATGATTTTGCTGGCGCGTTCGGAATACTCTCCAAGAGCATACGCATGCTGTTCGTACATTCATATCAGTCATATCTATTCAACCAGATCTTGTGTGAGCGGGTAAAAGAAGGTTTGCCTCTAAACGCTGCTGTTGAAGGGGATATCGTCTGTTTCAAGAACAAGGATGGACTTCCCGACATATCCAGAACAGAGAAGGTCACATCACAAAAGCTCAATGGGATGAACAATCTCATCAGGCGCAGGCGTGCTTTTGTTACCGCACCCCTTATCGGTCACAGTACAGAGTGGGCATCCGGTCAGCAGGGTGAGATCGAGCACCGAATATTTGAGAGAAGCGGAGTTCCAATTGAAGGATTCAAGGTGCCACTTATGCCGGAATTGGCATCAAAGGGATTGAGACGCGAGATGTTGTTGTATGCACAACCCGGGTACGTAGCATCAGAAGATGAGCTGAATTCAGGAAAGACAAAAGCGGTACTTGAATTTTCACTGCCAAAGGGAAGTTATGCTACAACCCTGCTGCGTGAGTATATGAAAGTCGATCCTAAAAAAATGAGTTGAACAATTATATTTTGGAGTCATTGTTCGATTTTGCTGGTTTTGATGACGGGTGGATGAAACGTGGGTGGGTGGCATTATCTGATAATAGATGGGCGCCGCGGGCTGGGTCGAGTTCTTCAGGCCAGCCGCCGGATCGATCACAAGGATGGTAGCTGATGTGGATTTGCGGGTTGGCGGAAGCAGTGGAATGCGCCGCGCTTTGCGCGGTCATGTCGTTTTTTCATATTGGATCTTGGTAAACCTGTTGTTAACGCTTTTACAAGATCCGGATGCAAGATGTTGCATAATTATTAATATTAAGCAATCCAGTTTCTATAATAAGAGGCAAGATTATGACAACTTATGCTGTTAACTACAAAAGAAAAGCAATTGAAAAATTGGATCTCTTATCGCCTGATAGATTAAAAGTGGTTCTTGATTTTATCGAGTATCTCGAACAAAAAGAAGACCTTGATGCTACTCTGGAAATTGTGGCGGATGAAAATTCAATGCGGAATATAAAAGCTGCTGATCAGGCATGGGAAGCGGGAAAAATGCAGGAATTCACTTCATGGAACAAAGTGAAGCGCCATGTATGAAATTATTCTCCACAATCGAGCGGTGAAGTATTATAACCAACTCGATGACGAAAAAAATCTCCCTCCGGTCGATTTAACTCGAACTATATATTTATAAAATATATACTATAAAAAAGCAGCGAGAATTAATCGTGCTATTGAAACATTACTGGAAAATCCAGCTTCTGGAAAGAACATCAAGATGTTAAAAGGAGAATTAAACGGCAAGTTCCGTTTACGTGCTGGAAAATACAGGATCATTTACAGAATCGAGAATGATCAAAATACAGTAATCATTGAAGATATTGGAGTTCGTGGAAGAATCTATTAATTTCCTTTTATGATAATTTCAGATCGAGGCGCGATGAAAAACGTATACTAAATTATGTGTCTTCGCTTTTTCATGCAGGTTTTGGTGAAATACGCCGCGCTTTGCGCGGTGATGTTATCATTTGCACAACCACCCACCCATCGTAAATTACAAATAATACACTCTCAAGTATAATACTCAGGAGTGTATTCATCAACAGACAAAGAGCCTATGGTATGGCTGCTGGCGCATCGGGTTGTGGAGATTGGGGAGGGGAGTGAGCAAGCAAGCACAGACTTTGATATGCTTTACTTTTATGATCGTGGGCAGCGTGTTCACACCCCGGGCTCACCAGCATATTTATAAATCATAATCTCGATTATTATAATCGTAATTATGAAATTTGTAAACCGTATTCGGGAACTTGATTTTCTTGAGCGCAAATATAAGGAACCTGACGCTCAGCTGATAATAATCTATGGAAGGCGGCGTACAGGAAAGACAGAAACTGTACTGCAGTTCTCAAAACCAAAGCCGGGTATATATTTCCTATCAACGAGATCAAACGAGAAGGATAATATTGATAACTTTTTTGATGCTTTATACGAATATTTTCAGGATGATACATTATTGAGACTTGAGAAGAACTGGGAAAATATATTCCAGTATCTTTCCAAAATAAAGGAACGATTGGTACTGGTAATCGATGAATTCCCATATCTTCTCGAATCCAACAAAGCTGTGACTTCGATCTTCCAGAGGGGATGGGACCTGTACCTTAACAAGACCGACATTATGCTGATCCTCCTCGGCTCATCGGTGAGCTTGATGGAATCCGAGGTATTGAGTGCAAAATCGCCACTGTATGGAAGAAGAACCGGGCAATGGAGGATCACTCCGTTGGAATTTATGCATAATCGTGAATTCTATCCCAATTACACACAGCAAGAGCAATTATACACATACTCATGCCTTGGCGGAGTTCCTGCCTATCTTCTGCAATTCGATCCGTCAAAGGATTTCTGGGACAATGTCCATGATAAGATACTATCAAAAGGTGAATTCCTGTTCGAAGAAACCGATTTTTTGTTAAAAGAAGAGTTGAGAGAACCAAAAGTATATTCATCAATTTTAAAAGCCATATCACAGGGCAAAACAAAATTTAGTGAAATAATGACACAGACGGGCATCAGTAAATCATCCCTATCTGCATATCTGGATACATTGGAACGGCTGGATCTAGTTATGAGGGAAATTCCAGTGACCGAAACTGTCCGTTCAAAGAAGGGGAGATATTATTTAAAAGACAATTTCTTTAAATTCTGGTATAGATATGCGTTCCCAAATCTGAGACATCTTGAAAGTGGCAACAGTAAATACGTGCTTTCAAAGATCAAGTCTGATTTTAACACATATATGGGACATTCTTTCGAAGGAATAGCCATTGAATTTCTCACCGGCAACCTGCAACGTGTGCCTTTCGAGTTTACAGATATTGGCAGGTGGTGGCACAAAGAGCAAGAGATCGATATAGTCGCATTGAATGAGGACACCGGAAAGATTCTTTTCTGTGAATGCAAGTGGAGCGAGCTGAAAAGAAAAGATGCTGATAGAATATTAATTGACCTTAAAGAAAAGTCAACCGCTGTCAAATGGCACAAACACGCGCGCTCGGAATACTTTGGATTGATCGCAAAAAAGATTGAAAATAAGGCAGATTTACGTGAACAGGGATATATCGCGTTCGATCTGCAGGATATGTCCAGATAGCTGCATTTTAAAAATTATTCCAGACCCTTTAGTCCCTTCAATCTACCGGCGCCTCTCTGCTCTCTCATTGCAGGTAAGAAGCAGCGCGCCCGCCTGCGCTCAAGACTGCACTCGAACGGCGGCGGGCTCAGTACACCAAAAACAGGCAGATGGGGCGCGGCTTTTGCGCTCGCTTCGAGTTCGCACCCCGCGTCAGTCTCGCTGCCTGTGTGAAGACCGCGCGCTGTTTAATCATTTTTTCAGACGTTGAGTTACACGGATTCGAAGCTATTATTACATAAATTATATATTTTAACAGCCATGGCGGAGCCCCACCAATTCCCGAAGCCGCCGCCCGCATCGCATAACACCCGCGTTTTCATCATTAATTCAGACACTGATTTGAGTTTGAGAGGGGGAGTGAATCGGCGCGTCCTGCATTTTGCGCTTTGAGCGGGCGCGGATGAGTGAAGATACGGCGCAGGGGCAGGAAAGTGAATCGCAGAACGCGCGCGGGGTTTGGTTGGTTATGTCGCCTGCCGGTCGGCGTATCTCGAAACTTTCATCAAATCCGTCTAATATTTACCCACGCAATGTTGGAGAGAACCATTTAGGAATTGTTACTTATATATGTGGCAATGTGTCGTGCAAATTCATCGAAATCGTCCAGCCTTTCGGTTAAAAATACATCAAGAAGGCTTGAATCAACTTCTTCGTATATGTGAACCAGAACGTTTCTAAATCCTGCTGCAAGAGAAAAATCTTCTGCGAAGTCCTTTGGAATTATACTGTTCCTTCCGAGTATCAGGAATACGCTTCTGTAGTCTTGTGGTCTTTCGAATCCTTCTTCTGAAATTACAATCTCCCCGATGTCGATCGCGCTTTCAATGGCAAGCTGAAAATTTCTCTCAACTGCACTGCGAAGTCCATAATTCATATCAAGATTGGTGCTGTCAGTATCTACGGATTTCAAGTATCCAATACATCTTTGCATGAAATTCAATTTTCTAAGTATTTTGTCTTTAGCAGACATTTAAGCCAACCCCTTTTCCATGATATTTTTCAGTAGGGTTTTATTCAAGAAATCTTCATGATATTTCCTGTCCAGATACCTTGACATTATACGCTGCTCCACATCCAGCTTTAAGTCATGGTTCCTGACAAGTATCGGGACGTTTGGTTTGATTATCTCAAAGTTCAATACCGGTGGTGTATCATTGATTATTAAGAGATCGACACTGTTGTTTTTGAGAATAGTTGTAAGTTTTGCGATCAACTCAAGACGTTTTTGATCCCGCTGCGCTTTTGCGATCCTGTCTGATATATAGACTCCTATGTCGATGTCGCTGAGCACACCGGCTTTATCTTTTGCAGCTGAGCCAAACAGGTATGCCAGTTCAACATACTCCTGCGTTTTAAAGAACTTCCCAAGTATTGGAATGAGATATTCTTTTTTCAGATTACGGTTTGTAGTGCTCATGTCTATTACCGTGGTTGTATTCTTTCAATGATTTTATATGTTTGTATGAGTGATAAATGTTAGTCTGTGCAATCCTTTTGGATATGTTTGTTATTTTGTGATATTTGAAGATGTATGCAGCCGGCGTATCTCTAAACCGTCATCAAATCCGTCGAATCCTCACGTTATCGATGAAATCAAACAGTCCGACGCGTAGCGTATCTGCGTTAATTTGCGTTACCTGCTATCTTTCGGATAGCAGGCACTCAACTTCCACGAAGTTGAGTGTATCGGCGGTTAATTTTCATTTTTTCAACCGCAGATGCATGCAGATGTGGTTATGTGGGGGATTTGAAGTATGTGTTCGCGCGCAGTCGGCACATTCTACCATCGGCGCGCATCCGGCGTTTTGCGCTTGGAGCGGGCGCGGATGAGTGAGAATACGGCGCAGTTTCATCATTTTTTTTCAGACGCAGATTCACGCGGATTTACGCAGATTTGAACTTGGAAGGGGGTGAATTGTGAATTGGCGCGCAGGCGGTGTGCCCAAAATCAGTACGGGGCAGACATAATTGGCTGGATGAACAGGATTGACAGGATGTCATAAAACAACATTCAAATCCTGTAAATCCTGTAAATCCTGTCTGAAATTATCTGAATAATCACATGCAGTCGGCGTGTTCCGTAACTGAGGTGCGGCTTTTGCGCTCGCTTCAGGTATGGGCTTCGCTATAACTATTAAAATATATAATTTATGAAATGCCGCACTGCAAAGAACACCCACCTCCTACGGAGTTGAGTGCCTGCTACGCCTGCGGGGCATGCAGGTCGCAAAGTACGCAAAGTCACGCTAACAATGTCTTTGCGATCTTTGCGGTGAAATTAAAAGAAAACAGACTTTCAATCCGTGTCTTATGATAATGATTCCAGCTCCCATCCCCACTTACGCTCTCCCGTCGGCTCAACTGCAAGAATGACAGAGGATGCAAACGCGGTAGAGTGGCGGATTATGAAGCGCGCGCGAGGTGCGGAGTATGTGAAACGGGGCGGCTAACGCACGGAGCGCGACGCCTTTCTCTACCACAAAGCAGAATGCACATCCAAATATCAAACACCGCTATCATCGCATGCATGTGAAAGCAGTGGAATGCGCCGCCTTCGGCAGAATTGTTGCTTCGGTTTGATATCTCGCCTTAACAACACTCATTCCTTTTTTCCAGCATCGCTTCAACAAATGCCTTGAAAGGCGGAGATGGACGATCCGGTCTGGACTTGAATTCAGGGTGGAACTGGGATGCAAAGAAAAACTTATTATCAGGCACTTCCACGATCTCCATCCTGTTCTTATTCTTGCCTGAGAACACTGCACCTTTTGCTTCTATCCGGTCAATAAAGTTCGGATTTACCTCATACCTGTGCCTGTGTCGCTCAACAATATCACTGGCTCCGTATATCCGCTCTGCGATCGTTCCGGTCTTCAAAGTCGCATAATAATCACCAAGGCGCATTGTTGCACCCATATCAAGCACATCTTCCTGTTCAGGAAGTAGATCAATTACAGGATATGGTGTATTCTCATCAAATTCCGTACTGTTCGCACCACTCAGGCCAACGACATTCCTTGCAAACTCAACAACTGCAAGTTGCATTCCAAGACACAGTCCAAGGTATGGGATATCATTCTCCCGCGCATACCGGATTGCCAGTATCTTGCCCTCAGTACCACGTTCCCCGAAACCACCGGGAACAAGTATGCCGTTGTATTCAGACAAACCTTTCACTGCATCAGGATCATCCTCAAGTGTCTCGGCGTTTATCCAGGTAGTATCAACATTACAGCCACACTTAATAGCAGCATGTTTGATGGATTCACGAATACTTATGTATGAATCTTCAAGATGGGTATACTTTCCAACAATTGCAAGTTTAACCTCATCTGTTATGCTGTTCATGCGAGTTACCATATCACTCCATGATGTGTCATTACCCATTGTTTTGAGGTTCAATTTATCCATCAAATAATCGGTGAGTCCTTCCTTTTCCATCAAAAGCGGGACTTCATAGATATCTTTTGCATCATGTGCACTCACCACAGCATTTTCCGGCACATCACAAAACAGCGCGATCTTTGCTTTCGAATTGTCAGTGAGCGGTTCTTCACATCTGGCAACGATAACGTCAGGAGTCAGACCAAGTTCCCTCAATTCTTTAACAGAATGCTGGGTCGGTTTTGTTTTCTGGTCACCCTGTGCATCGATCGGTACCAGTGTCACATGAAGGAAAGCAATATCATCCTCTGCTTCTTCCCTGTGCATCTGCCTGACCGCTTCTAAGAACGGCATACTCTCAATATCACCAACTGTACCACCCACTTCGATCAAGCAAATATCAGCACCACTTTTTGCGGCAACTTTTCGTATGCGATCCTTGATCTCATTTGTGATATGAGGAATGATCTGAACGGTTTTTCCAAGATATTCGCCTCTTCGTTCCTTCGAGATCACTGACTGGTATATCTTACCGGTTGTCAGGTTGTGATCCCTGGTAAGTTCGGTATCAAGAAAACGCTCGTAATTACCAAGGTCAAGGTCAACCTCGCCGCCGTCCTTTAATACATACACCTCACCGTGCTGGAACGGGCTCATCGTACCTGCATCAATATTGATGTAGGGATCGATCTTGATGGCTGTGACTTTCTGCCCTTTATTTTTAAGGTTTCTTCCGGTAGAAGCAGTTGTTATTCCTTTACCAAGTCCACTCATTACTCCGCCGGTTACTATGATATATTTCATGTGAATTCAACTACCTCGTAATCTTTATTTAAATATTGGAAGTTTAATGATCAAATATGCTATCAATGCTGTAAATAAAATGGAAAGTACAGTTGCCACATAAAATACTGGGAATTGTAATGTTGGATTTAACGTTATTGGCTCAATGTTAACCGTCACTGCAGTTCGTATAATAATATATAATGCGATCAACAAAAGACTTGCTACACCAAGTAACGAAATTACTCTTGGTGTCAATGAATCTAAAATGCCGCCAAGTAGTTGGTTTGACATTTCAGACAATTGTATATTCCAGTTATTTTCCCTATTAGATGGACTGTTGTCGTATGATGCTACATGTGGAGTATACAGATCATCTGCTACATCCACTTCCATAATCCCATCATCCGGATCTGAGATACCTATTTTAAGATTGAAACTTTCTCTTTTGGAACCGTACCCTACTGCTACATGTATCTGCCCGCTATTAAAAAGCCTTCCACCTGGAGGGATTCGTATTATGACCGGAACGTATTCCTCGTGCCTCACATAAGGATTATCTTCAAGAAATGTAATATTGTCTGTGAGCGATTCGCTCATTGATAAATGTACATGTGTTGGTGGACCATAATTAATAATTACTATTTCAGAACTGTTCTCACCGCCCGGCGACAGTGGAATCTCAACAGTATCATTATCGAATTCAATCGAATTTACATTAAGCCTGTTGATGTGCACTTGTTGCAAGTTAGGCATCCTCGTTTTGATTATTCCCTGAGGTCAGGAGGGAGCATATTTGGAATTCCGTCTTCAATTGGATAATGCTCATCGCATTTGGAACAGTATATTGTTCCGCTCATAATTTCCTTATCATTCTCTTTGGTGATATTCAGCACAAGGTCACCTTTACATATTGGGCATGCTAAAATATCCATTAATTCTTTCTTCAACTTATATCACCATTCCAAAAATACATTTCCTTGTAATATGAACTTTTCCTATTAACAATATGTATCAAAATATACAAATAACAAAAATACAAAAAAAAAGATTGGTCTGGTAAACAGACCAATTAATGATGTTCGCTTTTCGGTTCGTTCTCTTTCCGAATTTGTGCTTCAGTGCATCCTTCAAGACATCCTTTGCAAAGGTGTGCCACATCAGGGTCAACACCTTTACTTAAGGATGGAAACTCTATATCCACCGGGTATAATTCGGTTTGTGCACCACAAAGGTCACAATTGCCACTCGAACTGCTTAGTGAGGATGTATTTTCATTAACCTCATGAGCACTCTTAAGACAATCATCACACAAACCTACCCATGTACCTTTCGGGAATGCAGAAGCAAACCTTGGCATTAAGACTTTTACCGGATTAAGGGTCGGAAGAGCTAC
>JAUVET010000092.1 GCA_030594665.1 Methanosarcinaceae archaeon | reverse complement strand
GAGAATATTATAAGTGGGGCAAATACAAAATTATTGGTGGTCTGATCCATGGCAATGGTGGCATACCAGTTTGCATTTTTGGGATTCTGCGAGACATTTTTAAGAAAAGATGCCCGTCCAAAACCACCAAAGGTTCTTGCGCGAAGCACATTGGTACTCATGCAATTTCCGGCCAAAAGCCCCATAAACAGGGTTGTGAACTTGATGTGTTCTATTTTGTCAACAAGATGTTTCCATTTCAGGGTCCATATCAGAAACCCTGAAAGTTCCAGCAAAAATGAAAGTAGTATAAAATAGGGATTTATGGAGCGCAGGATAAGCGTCAGTCGTTCAACATCTATTAACCAAATAATGATGATCGCACCAATCAGTCTGGCCGAAAATAATATGTTGCCAAGTTTCATTGGTAATCACAAGGATTACATATTTAATAATTTTATCCCACGGCTGATTCTATTTTATGACTATCATTTAAAGTAAAAAAAGTGCGCAGAGCAACCATCTCGCAGTCACCGGTATACCCCGTACAAATGTACGAGGCCTGTATATAGCGTTTTTAGGAACTATTTCCTATTATGTTCATATGTATTATGGGCAAAGATATATTTCTCAACCACATCCCAGCCATTACCCACAGTGCCGGGTAACAACTCGGAGCCCATAGATTCACCACACCATTCCTTTAAATGAGGATATTCCTTCCTGAGCACTCTACTTCTTCCTTTGATCATCTTCGATATATAACTTACGAAATATTTCGGCGGATATTTGGTGAATATATGAACCTGATCTGAATTTACTGCCATGTCAATTACTTCAATATCTAACTCCATACAGGTCTTCCTGGTAATCGCCTCTGCTATCATCGCCACCTCCCCGACCAGAACCTTTCCCCTGTATTTTGGAGAGAATACCATATGATCGGTAAACAGCGATACTGTATGTCTATCGTGTCTCAATTTCTTTGATTTTGACATATTTATACCTCTGGAGTGGAAACACAAAAGGAAGAGCAAACGTGATAAATTCACCGAGTGTGAACACGCGCGCCGCAATCATGAAAACAATATACATCAAAGAATGCGCTTGCTCATTCTAACCTGCGCTCAAACTCTTCAAATTATTTATAATGCAGGGCATGTCCAACCAGTCCTTCGAAAACCCATCCAGGTTGTTCCTGTATTAATCCCAGAACCTCTTATTCTTGGCATAATTCCTTTCTGCAGCCATAATATCCCTGTAAAATGCTTCCTCATCAACCCGCATCTTCCGGATCACACGTGATGCCGTATCCGGTCCAACCCCCCGGCTTGCAAGGGCGATAACCGCCTTCTTGCCCTGCGAGAGCACGATATTGGCATTGCGATGCACTCTCCTGATGCGTTTGATATCTTCCTTTGACGTGACCTTATCCTGTTTCCGTACAAGTTTGATCTCATCCTCTTCCCACGGCTTCAAAGCGGCGATTGCTTTTGATTCACACATAGGACATACCAACACATCAGGTACATTCTTCACCTTCCTGCGCGAAACCCATTTCTTGCAATTCACACAAAAAAGTATAACACGGTCATCCATGATCCTCTCCTTTAGTGCCATCACAATTGAGCGGTCAGCTTTCTCAGGTGCAACCAGATCACGGCTCATTGCAAAACCTGCCGATCCGATCGGAGTAGAAACAGGACATATCTCTACTGAGATCTCTCCCGATATGATTCCCTGCAACACATCCCGTGCTCTTTCAATATCAAGATTGTTGTGGAATATCTCCCGCATAACCTCTTCGTACATGGATGTGCCTTTGTAAATCTCAAGCAGTTTTTTCATGCTGATGCGGTCATAATCAATATCACGACTGAGCGCCCCGAATTTCCTTGCCACATGGACCATCTTCCACTTCATCAGGGATGTGTTCTTAAGAGTCATCTCTATAATCGGTTCGATGTACTCCGGCTGTATCTCAAGGATAAGTTCCCGGACAAGTTGCGGCCTGATCCTTCTTGGAAGTTGCAGGCGTATCCGGTATGGGTCAACCTCCTGTGCAACACTGCTGCCAAAACGGGCACCAAGCAGTGATGTGATCACTTTCCCGATAGTCTCGTTCACATTATGCCCGAAACATGCATTGATAACGATGGCTTCACCATCATCCTCAATAACAATAGTATGGTTATCAGGAAGTGGGTATCCTGCTGATATATGATCACGTATGAGTTCGACAATATTCAAAGCAGTCATATCATCGATTGGATACGCTTTTTGGAGATTCTTTGCAATCCCCATATCATCAAGTCCGTCATGGATCAATCCTGCGATCTCGCTTCTAATGGAGCCGACTTCCTGTGCCACCTCATACGGCACAGGGATCTCTTCCCCGACCCAGCTTGGTATCTCGCCCATACCCTTCACAGGCTCAACCTTGATCCTGTCACGGTCAGTGTTTATTTCAATGACCCGCCACATATCCCCTTTAGTGATGAACACGGCTCCGGGTGAAACAAAATTGACAACGAACGCCTCATCCAGTACACCCACAGTCTTTCCGGTTACAATATCGTATATCTCGTACTTCTTCTCATCCGGGATCATGGAAAGGTTGTTGTAATAATACTGCCAGCTCTTTTTCCGCCGGTTTACCGACTTTGATCCTTCATCATGCCATACCATCCTGTAATCGATTATCTGGTCAACGACCCGCCATAGTTCATCGATCGTGAGGTCCTTGAACGGATATGCTCTTGCCAGGATCGAATGTATCTTCCCGACTTCAACTTCGCCAAAGTCAAGCACCATCCCTGTGATCTGGTTTGCGACAACGTCAAGGGAATTGATATGCGGGAATATATTTTCCACTTTGCTTTCAAGTGCCGCCTTTGTAATAGCCATGCTTTCGGCATTGTCATCCGAACCGACCGTAAGTATCGTGCCTCTTGATATCTCATGGATCCTGTGTCCGGCACGTCCCACACGTTGAAGCAGGCGCGAGACCTGTCTTGGTGAACCGTACTGGACCACATGGTCAACATTTCCGATATCGATCCCGAGTTCCATGGATGATGTGCAGATAAGACCCATCAGGTCTCCGTTTTTGAAAGATTCCTCTGCTTCGATACGTGATTCTACGGACAGTGAGCCGTGGTGTACTCCGATGGATGCACCCAACTGTTTAAACCCTGAGGCAAGTGCCTCCGCGCTCTGGCGTGTGTTTACAAAGATCAGGGTCGATGTGTGCGCTTCGACGATCTCGCGTATGCATCGCAGATGGGATGCAAACTCGACATCGCATCCGATCTTTTTTACTATATCCGTATCTTCCGTTTTGACCTGTGGACTCAATACGTTGAATTCCAGAAGTTTTAGCATGGACACTTCAACGGTCGTTACATTTCGTCTGGCACCTGCAAGGAACCCTGCTACAACATCAGGATTACCAACTGTGGCTGAAAGCCCGATCCTCTGGAATTCCCCGGAAAGTTCAATAAGTCTTTCAAGCCCCACTGCAAGTTGGGTGCCTCGCTTGGAAGATGCAAGTTCGTGTATCTCATCCACGACAACATGGGTCACATATTCCAGGTTCTTCCGTAATCGCGACCCTGTAAACATCGCCTGAAGCGTTTCAGGCGTGGTTATTAGTATATCAGGAGGGTTTTTCGATTGCTTCTGGCGCTCATACTGCGATGTATCCCCATGGCGCACTTTTACTTCTATGCCAAGTTCCATACCCCACAGTTCAATGCGTGACAACATGTCGCGGTTCAAGGCACGCAGGGGTGTTATGTAGAGAGCGGATATACCTTTTCGTTCTTCCTCGCTCTTTGCAAGTATGCTGTTGAAAATAGGAAGGACTGCGGATTCGGTCTTGCCTGAACCTGTGGGTGCTATCAGCAGCGTGTGTTCTCCATTCAGGATATGTGGAAATACTTTCTCCTGCGGCTCAGTAGGGGTATTGAACCCGCGTTTTGCCAGGCCTTCTTGAATACCCGGGTGAAATCGATTGAAAATGTTACCGAACTTCATTTTTGCCCCCTTGTCTTCTACCTTTCTTTCCTTTTCCCTTTTTTCCCGGTTCCCTGCGCTTTGATTCTTCCAGCCTGCGCAGGTTTTTCAGTGTCCCGAGATTTGTTCCGTCAGTAAGGTATGCTTTTGCATTGTCAAGGTCGAATCCTTCTGATGAGAACACAGGTCCGAGGAGGTCATCATGTAGCGATTCGTTGAAAGCCACGCCTCCGCACAGTTCATTAAATGCAGGAACAATGAATATCTGTGGGTCACCCCATGCACCGGTTTGTGAAAAGTCAATACTTCGGAAATGTTGTGCAAAGACCTCGCATTTGAGTCTTGTGCGAATCCATGCAGGCTCGACCGTTGCAAACCCAAGTGCATCTGTAAAACGTATTATCGGGTGATTGTGTGCTGTTATGATGTATTCCACACCCAGCAATTCGGGGTCAGGCCATGTATGCCCGTGGAAGTACCCGACCCCGTCCAAAACCTTGCCTCTTGGGGAATGAAGGGTAATGTCCTCATCTTTTGGCAATAAAAAGTCGATGTTCCCGTCATGATTTCCCGGAAATATGTCAATTGGCGCATATTGTGCAATGGATTCTAAGAAGTATGGTATTTCATCCCTCTCCTGCCATGATATTTGTGGGATGTTGTGTTTGATGTCGCCGAGTAGTATTATCCTATCTGGTTTGGACTGTGCGATATATTTCTGGATGCGTTCAATGTGCTGCTCCATACGGCTCGGGATGGAAAAACCGCTTTTGTACAGGTCCCACTCGATGCCGAGGTGAATGTCTGCAATAACCAGCGCTTTTGTGGTGTTTGTAACTATTAACGCGGGTTCGTTGATGATGGGTGTTATCTCGGTGGGCATGTTCTATTGACTATTGCCTGTTCAACTAATCAGACTTTCCCTTTGCCATCTCGTCAACTCTATCCGATAAATTCTCAATCATCTCACGCATCTGGACAACATCTTCCTGAACCTCTAGAATTCGATCATACATCGGGCTGCGGTTGTCCTTTATTGCTTGTTCCTGTGAAAAACGCTGCTTGCTCGGGAAGACATATACGTATGTTACCCACATGCCGGCTGCTGCTACTGCAAACATTCCAGCCAAAAAGAACAGGTAATCAGGAAATATGGTTCGTATGAATGAATCTCCTGAACTGTAGTATTGGAGTCGGGTTATCATTACGAAATTCAACAGCGAGAAAAGGAACATGGTCTCGCCTACGATTATCAGGAGTCCGCCAACTCTGGTGGACATGTTCTTCTGTTGTGGGATCAATTTATCGAGTACCATAGTTACAATCTCAGTAGATGTTTTTATGGAATATATTATTTATGGTAATTAAATAATATAGGAGTGATATATTGTTGTATATCCTTTTAGGGTTCGACCTTCATACCCTTGTGGGACAAGAATTTATTTATCTATGACTACTTGTGGTACAACATTCATGCAGATCATCTCCTATTTTCAATGGGTTGACATAGTAAGATATTTGCACAATAAATACAATCTATTATAAGAATTGCATACTATACTACTTTAGCATCCATAACATTATTCTTTAAGCATAAACCCGGGGCACACAAATGGCAGAAACAATTGAAGCATCACTAAAAGAACAGCGCAGATTTGAACCATTCGAGGATTTTGTCAAACAAGCAAACATGAACGACCCAAACGTTTACAAAAGAGCAGAGGATGATCTTGAAGGATTCTGGGATGAACTTGCAGACAACATCGATTGGTACAAAAAATGGGACTCTGTCTTGGATTGGGAGCCGCCACATGCACAGTGGTTCACAGGCGGTAAACTCAATGCTTCTTATAACTGTATTGACCGTCACATCGAAAAACGCGGCGACAAGACTGCGATATTGTGGGAAGGCGAGATGGGTGAGGTCAAGACATACACCTACCGTGAACTATTGGCTGAAACAGAACGTTTTGCAAGTTCTCTCAAAGGTCTTGGTATCAATAAAGGTGATATCGTAACCATATACCTGCCAATGATACCTGAAGCGGCAATCGCAATGCTTGCCTGCGCAAGGATTGGGGCGCCTCACAGTGTAGTGTTTGCAGGATTTTCGTCTGATGCACTTTCACAGCGCGTAAATGATGCAAATAGCAAGTTTGTCATTACATGTGACGGATATTACCGTCGCGGGAAAGCGCTTGATCATAAAGGAAAGACTGATGAAGCGGTTGCCAAAGCAGAGGGTGTGGAAAA
>JAUVET010000048.1 GCA_030594665.1 Methanosarcinaceae archaeon | reverse complement strand
TCCTGAATTGCTCTTAATATAGGCTCAATAATGCCTAATTTTTTAAATTGTTCCATGATCTTATCTCTTAATAATGAATTTTGCCGGTATATTCCACCCAACCGTTATTCGCCCCAAATTCAGCACGCTTTTACTCATTTTGCATAAATTATGTTGATGTCGGGATTGAATATATGACGTTTTTTTATTTTTTTTAGTATATAATTTATTATGTTAATTTATAATGATTGTGTATAATGTAATTGCATTACCTGTCAAATATCAATTTGATTTCGAGTTTTAGATTTAACTCAGGCAGAAAACGCTATACATTTATTATGAAGCAATCATCTTCAAACACTCAAAATAGCACGCATTCGCCATTAGCGATATTTACAAAAATCGACATTCTTGCGAAAATACCTGCGCATAGTAAGATTTACACCTATTTTATACCTTTGGTCGCTGCTTTGATGACCTCAGCAAGGAGCATTGCTGTAAATGCTACGGACAATGGGATTAACCAATCCGTTACAGATAAGGGAGTGAGTTCGAATATATTCCGGAAGAATGGGATATACATAACACCCAGTGTCAGCATGAATGTCCCGAATACACCACCAACCAAAAGTTTGTTCGTGAAAAATCCGATCTTGAAAATTGAATCCTCAAGCGATCTGAATGCGAACGGGATGAACAGTATCATACTCACGATAGTAGCAAATGTCAATGTTCTCGCCTTTTCGATCTCGTTAACGGGATCATCCAGAATAAACACCATAAATGACGCCACTCCCATAACAGAAGCTATGCTCACAATGAGTATCAAATTCCTCTTTTTAAGGATCTTCTCATAAGGGTCTCTTGGCTTTTGGTCCATGATTCCCTTACTTGCAGGATCAAGACCAAGCCCGATCGCAGGCATAACCTCATCGAACATATTTATGAACAATATCTGCAATGCCAAAAGCGGCAAAAATTCAAAACCAAGCAGGATTATCCCCATCATGATCAGTATGATCTCAGTGAAATTCCTTGATATCAAATAACAGGTGAATTTCTCAATATTCGAGTATATTGCCCTGCCATGCTTCACTGCATCAACGATCGTTGCGAAATTGTCATCCTGCAATACCATTGTGCTTGATTCCTTTGCCACATCGGTTCCTTTAATGCCCATCGCTATACCGATATCCGCTTTCTTAAGAGCAGGAGCATCATTTACGCCATCACCAGTCATAGCAACGATATGACCTTTCTTCTGCAATGCCTTGACGATCCGAACTTTCTGTTGCGGCATCATTCTTGCATAGATGCTAATGCCATCAACGACACGTTCAAACTCTTCCCCGTCCAATGATTCAAGTTCACTGCCTGTTATCACTCCATCTGCAACAATACTTCTTAACTTTTCATCCGTCAGGTCTCCGAAATCCCCTGTTTCATCGAATAAACCAATGTTCTCTGCTATTGCTTTTGCAGTCGCATCGTTGTCACCTGTGATCATCACGACCTTGATGCCGGCTTTTTTACATATCACGATCGCTTCTTTTGCTTCTTCCCGTGCAGGATCGATCATGGCAACCAAACCCAAAAATACCAGATCCTTCTCAATGTTTTCAGGTGTTAACGGACCGGTCATTTCTTTGTGGGCAACACCAAGTACACGATAAGCAGAACTTGCAAGATCGTGGTTTGTTTCAAGTATCTTCGCAACCTCATCTTTGGTGAGTTCTTCAACCCCGTCCTTTTTCCTGATAAAACTGCATTTCTTTAACAAAAATTCCGGTGCACCTTTGGAGAATACCATTTTACCGGTCTCCCCTATTTTTTCGTGCACGGTTGACATTATTTTTCTTTCTGATGTGAAGAGTATCTCTTCTATCATCCGGTAATCATTTTCCAGGTCATCCTGCCACATGTCTGCTTTTGCTGCTGTAACTACAAGTGATATCTCTGTCGGGTCGCCGATGAGTTTCCATTTTTCCTGATTTTTCACATTCCCCAAATTCCCTGAACTTTCCTCAAAGCCCGCATTGTTGCAAAGAGCAGCAGCCTTTAACAACATTCTCAAATTTTCATGTTTTGTCACATCGATCTTTGAACCATCTACCGAAAAATCTCCCTTTGGCTCATAGCCGACACCTGTTATGTCAAAGAACGTCTCACCCACATATATTTTTTCGACGGTCATTTCGTTCTTTGTCAATGTACCGGTTTTATCCGTACATATGACTGTTGTAGATCCTAACGTCTCGACACCAAGCATTTTCCTGATAAGCGCATTTTGTTTTGCCATCTTGCGCATCCCATACGCAAGTGTGAGTGTGAGCGTAAATGGTAACCCTTCAGGAACGGCTGCAACAGCAAGTGCCAGGGCGATTATCAGCATATCAGCCAGAGGCGCTCCTTTCAGCAAGCCAATTGCGAATGTAACAGTACACGCCACCAGTGCAATTATTGCAAGGCTTCTTGAAAGATCGGTTATTTTTATCTGCAAAGGAGTTTTTTCCTCAACTTCCTGTATCATCCCTGCGATCTGCCCCAATCTCGTTTGCATACCTGTTGCCGTGACCACAGCCTTGCATTTTCCGTGAACGATCTGTGTTCCTGCAAAGACCATGTCGCTTTCTTTTTTTTCAACCGGACCGCTCTCACCTGTGAGAGCCGCTTCATCGACCTTCAAGCCGGTTATGTCAAATATCTTTGCGTCTGCGGGTATGCTGTCTCCGGTTTCAAGAAGTATGATATCCCCTGGTACTACTTCTTTTGTCAGTATCTCCTTTCGCCGCCCATTACGAAGCACACGAGTAGTTGGCTCAACAATTCGTTTCAGTGCTTCCATTGCCTTTTCTGCTTTGTATTCCTGCACAAAGCCCAGAACGATAACAAATGCGATGATGGATGAAATAACCCAAAAGTTGATGGTTTCTCCTATCACCAGCGAGATTATGGCTGCTGCAAACAAGACCCAGATTATGAAGTTTGCGAACTGGCTCAGCAACACTTTCATGGCTGTAATTTTTTGTTTTTCTTCAAGCTCGTTAATGCCGTATTTTTTGAGCCTGAGTGTTGCATCTTCGAATGACAAACCCTCTTTAGAAGTTTCTAAATCCACGAATACGTCATCAATGTTTGATCTATCATAGTCCATTTGCAAACCCCTGTATTTTCCGTTATTTAATGACGAATTGTTATTAGTAAAGCCTTGCTATAAGCATTTATTGTTGTTAGTTGGGAACGTGGAAATGGTTAATATGGGGAATCATAGAACAATAGAATGATAAAAAGGATAGTATTTGATTAGCAAGTGTACTATTGTGTTGCTGCGCAGGGTCTGGCAATTTGGGCTGTGCAGCGACATTTTATCACTCACTTTCCGCAGGTATGTTTTGAAAACAATTTTTTAAAATTTACAGGTGCCTGCGGAAAGTGAGTTATCAAAATCAGCTGAACAAACACCAATTAAATAATTACTATTCCCACCCACAATCTTGCACGCAAATCCGCGTTTCGAATCAGTTAACATTATTTAGAATGACCATCAACTATTATGCACATAAAAATATACAAAAAGGTGGCACATGTCTATTCCGGATACCTTGCCTTCGTGGTTTTCATTGAACATTGCAAATGCCCTGTTCATATTTGTAGTTGTCATAGCCACTATCATTGTTGCAAGAATCGTTGATCGTTTGCTCAAAGCCCAGTTAAAAGTGCTAACTACAAGAATGGATATCGATGCGACAGTTTACGGGCTTGTAAGACGCATTGCCGTTGCTGTCGTATACCTTGCCGGCATCATAATCATTGTCAGCAGCGTGCCGTTTCTTGAAAATATATCGTTTGCCATTTTTGCAAGTGCCGGATTTGCGGGACTTGTTGTAGGTATGGCTGCACAGAGCAGTCTTTCCAACATAATATCGGGAATCTCATTGGCAGTGTTCCGACCGTTCGGAGTTGGGGATATTGTAACCATCCATGATGAATATGGAACAATATCAGACATAACACTCGGACATACTGTTGTCACGACATGGGATAATCGCAGACTCATCATACCAAATCATATAATCAGTGACGAAGCGATAATCAACTGGTCTATCAGCGACCCTACTATACTCTGGCCACTCGACATTGGAATTGGTTATGACGCTGACATTGACCACGCACGCAGCATTATGATCGAGGAAGCAAAAAACCATGCAAATGTCCTTCATCTTAACGATGTGCGCAGGTATCATCCCGAAGTCGTTGGCGGCAAGGAGATAAAGGTCGTTGTAACAGAACTCGGCGATTTTGCAGTAAACCTGCGCCTGACTTTCTGGGTGTCTGACCGTTCAGTTGCATTTATTACAGGGTGCGATCTAATTGAATCAATAAAGAAAAGATTCGATGCAGAGGGTATTGAAATACCATATCCATATCGAACCATTGTCTATAAAAAAGACATGATAGAAAATTAATGTAAGAGAATTTCAACCAATAAACGTGGACAGTGACAACATGAGATATATTGTATTTACGGATATGGACGGGACATTGATCGACCATGATACATATTCATATGAAGCCGCAAAGCCCGCGCTTGATGCGTTAAAAGCGCAGGATATTCCATTAATATTCTGTACCAGTAAAACGCGGGCAGAGTTAGAGGTATATGTCAAAGAACTTGGCATATCCCATCCGTTCATATCTGAGAACGGGGGTGCGATATTCATCCCGCATAATTATTTTGATATTGAATTTGCCAGTAGCGGCAAAGTGTCCGATTATGATGTCATTGAACTTGGCACTGATTATAACACTTTGAGAAAAGCCCTTGAAGATATCCGTGCGTCGGTGGATTTTGAGATAATCGGCTTTGGAGACATGGATGATGCAGGTGTTAGCGAAGATACGGGTCTTGACATTGAATCTGCAAGACTTGCAAAGATGCGGGAATACGATGAAGCATTCAGGTTAGGAGAGGGCGAAGATACACCAGAGGCTGCGAACCGTTTGATCGAACTCATAAAGTCATATGGCCTGAATCATACACGCGGTGGCAGATATTGGCATATCATTGGTGACAATGATAAGGGCAAGGCTGTAACTATCCTATCAGAGATATACCGTCGGCAGTTTGACAATGATGATGCTAAGGTTAAGGTTAATGTTAAGGTTAAGTTTAAGACGATCGGGCTTGGGGATAGTCAAAACGACCTTCCGATGCTTCAAGCTGTGGATATTCCATTGCTTGTCCAGAAACCGGGTGGTCAACATGATGTATCTATAACCGATGCAAAAATAAACAAAGTAAAGGGAATTGGACCTGTTGGCTGGAATCTGGCAATACTTGATATATTAAAGTAAGTACTTATTACATGACACTTTTTATTATCTTCTGGAATGATTCGGAAACTTACATTTTCAGTATGTGCTCTAAAATAACATCGCAATAGAGTGAGTTTTACAAATTGTTCACAAACCTATTAGAGTTAAAAACCAAACAATATTGACTAATAAAATGCAACTTCTTGTCGCAGTAACTTATTAAAATCGAGTTATACTTTACTAAAAATTGAATTGTCCCAAGCCTATGACACCTTCTAAAGATGTATTGGCTATAATCATGTCTTTTCTTGAAACAATATCTTTGTAATCACCTGTAACTAAAAATAACTGGCTAATACTTAATCCTACATAATGAGCATCGAGAATTATTTCAAGATCAAAGTACTCTTTTTCTTCTAAGCCATCATTTTTGAATAATTGATAAATGTCCACATATGGGTTATCACGGGCACAAAACATCACTAAATCATTTATATTTTGGTAATTTGCATGACAACGTGCTTCCATATCTCTTTGTAAAAACCTTAGATTACTTATTACATTTTTAACATCATTTTGTGAATTATTTCTAAAATATTCAATTAAACCGTCTTTTACATAAAAATCATCTAAAAATGAAGAAACGTTATTTAAATTGAAAGAGTTCACCAGATTTAGTTTTTTTATCAACCTTCTGAATTCGCCTTTGACAATTCTTATATTTTTTTTGTATATATCAGAACATTCTAGACAAACGGTATTACTTGAATATTTTTTAAAATCGCAACCCATTACGTCTAAAGACTTTGAATTCCAATTATCAGTTTCAAAAATATAGCCGATTAGTACATTATTATCAAGAAACAGGTTCATTTGTGCGCTCCCTAATGTATCGCATATGCACATTTCATCAATTCCTTAACAGTGTCACCATTATTACCCAATGGTTCATAATGTTTGGAGATGATATTTTTTCGTATATCCTCTATTTGCTCATAAAGAATAGGGATAGATGCTTTATATGTTTTTATCCATTTGACAAGGATTTTATTATCTGGAATATTTTGATGATGTCTTATTCTAACACCGTTTGAGTAGACATCCCAGAATAATTCCATTAGAGAATTAGTTAGACTATATTGACCTTTGTTTGAGATACAATCTACAATTAATCGTGTTGTGTCATCCCATTCTAAATATACATCAAAAAGTTCAGGGAAATCTTCTTCTGAAAAAGTATTGAGCAAATTGTCAAGCAGTGGTTCTAATTGTTCTTTTCTTGAAGTAAGACCTACTTCCTTACGTTTAACAGTTTCAATATAATCTTGGAAGATGCTATTAAATTCGTAAGGGGCATTCATTTCATAAGAATCCTTTTTGGCTTTTGCTCCGTAATTTGGTTTAAATCCATATTGATTCCAAAGCCGACGAACCGTTGAATCTACCTTACGCTTAATATCCGCTTTAATTTTATAGTCCCTTCTAGTATGTACTGCGGGAACAATTCCATTACCTAATACATAATTTTCGCTAAATTTTCTTGGAAGAACAGCATCTAGAAAGTTTAAATCCACATAAAAGCCATATTTATACCAATATCCTGGCAATTTGATATCCACTCCCTGTGCTTTCAATCTTAAGTCAAGAAGGTTCATAAACTTAAAAAAATGATATTTGTAAAATATTGGTTTTCTATCAGGGTTGAAGGCTTTTAACAAAGAGTCTATACTATATTCTAATAAATGATTCGGTTTTGTTGCCATCTTCACCACTAAAAAAAATGTTTTTTCTATTAGTATTTTATACTCAATGCTGTGTATTAAGATTTTGGTATAAGACTTTTGCGTTGTTGCTATCTTTATGTATTAGGCGATATTCGTATAAGAAGTGGTTAGATGTGTATCATTGAGTAGATTTATAATATATCAATACAGTTTTATTACAATGATTTTGTGGGATTGTTTTTATCAGTAATACCAAAGATATTATCCAATTCATTATGCAATATATGCAGAAATATTTCAAGCAATCTTAAATAACACTTATACTAGCATCTAAAATATAGTTAATAACGAATAATCTTAATTGAGATAAAATCTAACGATTTTTAGGAACTTTGTTAGAAATACGTCAATTCATAGGTAACTAAAATATCGAAACATGAGGCAATAAAATGATACGACTTAGTAGTATGATGCCAAAAGCATTTTTAATGGGAATCGTGGAACTTGTGGACATGGTTGGTCCGGAAGAAGCAGACAAATGGATTATGTCGATAGGCAAAAAATTGGGCGAAAGGGAAGGTCCGGGGGTTGAAGGTGCCAGAGAGAATGGTATAAACTACATGCCTATTTGTCCATTTGCAAATGAACTGATCGAGTTTGTGGAAATAGATGGAGAACGCCCACCCCAATTCATGGACATCATTAAAGACACGAATCAAAGGAGAGAAGAATCCGACAAGGGTTGGGAATTTCCGGCAATATCACACATATTCTGCATACTTCACCATAGTTACCGCAAACACAGGGCTGAAATGGCAGGCAACAAAATGCTGCATCTGGGATGTAAATCGCCATTTTCAACAACGGTTACATACAATGATAAGGCAATAGAAAAAGCAGGTATGTCAAGGGATGATGTCGATAAGATATTGGAAAAATCGGTTTGTGTATTTAAGATAGAAACCCCCATGGAGTGAGTTATTTGAATAAAATTGAAGCTCTCAAACTTTATGAGAATAGCATCAAGATATTGAAAACCAATCAGCATGAAAATGGGGGATTCTATGCGAGTCCACCTGGTACAAGGTATCCTTTCATTTATCCGAGAGATCACTCAATCGATATTTTGGGTGCGATTGCCGGAGGACTTATGGATGAGGCTAAGAAAGGATTGGAATTTATGCTAAGTGCACAAAAACCTTCAGGCGAGTTTTCACAACGATATGATGTTGATGGAAATGATGCCAGTTACAAGGATTTGCAGATCGATGGCAATGGTCTGATCCTTTTTGCACTTGGCAAGTATTTTGAAGCGACAGGTGGCTCATTTTTTGAAGAAATGGCTGATAAGGATTTCGTACTGGAACACTGGGAAACGATCGAAAAGGCTGTTGAGTTCATATTGATGAACAAGAATGAGGAAGTAGACCTTATACACACTGTCAACAGCATTCATGAGTATCCTGCATATGAACACGGGTTCGAGATATATGCAAATTCGGCATGTTGTGCCGGAATTTATGCTGCTG
>JAUVET010000168.1 GCA_030594665.1 Methanosarcinaceae archaeon | reverse complement strand
TTGTCACTCATCGACTCCAGCGACTACATGAATGATCCGATCTTTAAACAATCTTTTCCTTCACCATCAGAACTAATGATTAGTAAATACGATATGAAAGACCCTTTATCAGAAGACAAAGATAGTCCTGCACCGGGAATTACTCACCGCTATCCTGATAGGGTGTTATTCCACATTAGTAATGTCTGTTCGATGTACTGTAGACACTGTACCAGAAAAAGAAAAGTGGGCGATGTTGATTCCATCCCTAAAAAAGAGGAAGTAATCAAAGGAATCGAATATATCAAAAGCAATCCGGTTGTGCGTGATGTCCTGTTGTCTGGCGGAGATCCGCTCATGTTGTCTGATGAGTATCTTGACTGGATACTTACCGAATTGGGAAATATCCCGCACGTAGAGGTGATACGTATCGGCACAAGGATGCCTGTTGTGTTGCCATATCGTATAACAGATGAATTGGTAGAAGTATTGAAAAAACATCATCCTTTGTGGATCAATACACACTTCAACCACCCAAGGGAAATAACCGCTTCTTCAAAAAATGCTTTAAGGAAACTTGCTGATGCCGGAATTCCGCTGGGCAATCAAACTGTCCTGCTGGCAGGTGTAAATGACTGTCACAGGATCATGAAAAGACTCATACATAAACTTGTTCAAAACAGAGTCCGACCATATTACCTGTATCAATGCGATCTCTCAGAAGGATTGACACATTTCAGAACTCCGATAGGTAAAGGCATTGAGATCATGGAAAACCTGATCGGGCATACAAGTGGTTTTGCAATCCCAACGTATGTGATCGATGCTCCGGGTGGTGGGGGCAAAATTCCTGTAATGCCGAATTACCTGGTCTCATGGTCAACTAACAAAGTTATCCTGAGAAATTATGAAGGTGTAATCACAACTTACAAGGAACCGGATTCGTATGAACCGATCTTTTGTGACAGAAATTGTGATGACTGCCACCTGCAATTGAAACTTGATGAGGCTGAAGAGTATCAATCGATAGGTATTGCGAAATTACTTTCCAATTTTGATAAAACAAGAAGCCTTGTTCCTGAAAATACAGAAAGGTTGGAGAGACGGAATGAATGATATTGTAACAACAATTGGCAGTTCTGTATTACAACATGGGAACTACAATAACCGCATTTATCTAATGAAACTTTCAAGATCAGATTTTCCTTCGATCATAGGGGAATTGGATACGTTGGCCACAGATGAAGGATATTGCAAGGTGATTGCTAAGGTCCCGGCATATGCCAAAGACGATTTTCTCAATGACGGCTACATTTGTGAAGCATCTATCCCAAGGTTTTACAGAAACTCGGAAGAGGCTCATTTCATGGTCAAATATTACTGCGAATCAAGGCGTTTTGACAATGAAACAGGATTGAATAAAAAAGTTTTGGAAACCTCCGAATCAAAATCCGGCAATGGTGTGACCGTAGAACTTCCGCATGGGTTTGAATATACGATATGTGAAAGATCTGATGCCTGTGAAATTGCGAATGTATACAAAAAAGTCTTTGAGACATATCCATTTCCAATACATGACCCACGCTACATTGAGAAGACAATGGATGAAAACCTGATATATTTTTGCATCTGGAATGGCACAAATATTGTTGCACTCGCATCTTCAGAAATGGACATTGAATCACAAAATGTTGAAATGACCGACTTTGCTACATTACCGGAATATCAGGGTAATTCATTTTCAGTATATCTTTTGCAAAAAATGGAATATGAAATGCAAATGAAGAATATTAAAACTGCTTATACGATTGCCAGAGCGGGTTCCTATGGAATGAACATTGCATTTACAAAGTCCGGATATAAGTATGGCGGCACACTGATAAACAATACAAACATCTCTGGAAATTTTGAAAGCATGAATGTTTGGTACAAACATCTATAGTTATTCATGGAAATGTGGAAGATTGAAACATACAAATAAGTGTCACGCCTGCATAACAAGAAGGTATTTACAAAAAAATAAAAGAATGTGTGCTGAAATCCAGCAGTTTATTAGTAAATACTGTAGTATATTGAATGAACCTTGAAATCACTTATATACCATAAATAACATGATACCACAAACCTTAAAACGAGTTATTTTAGTTAATACTTCTACATCCATCTAATAATCATAACCATTTTGCCCAAATAGGGAGGGAAATCTAAAATTGAGTCAACCTTGTGTTAATATCGGTATGGTAGGCCATGTCGATCATGGAAAGACCACGCTTGTAAGTGCACTGTCCGGGGTTTGGACAGATACACACAGTGAAGAGATGAAGCGTGGCATATCGATCAGATTGGGGTATGCAGATACAACATTTCGGAAATGTCCTGACTGCCCCGAGCCACAGTGTTATACGGTCGAAGAAAAATGTAAACACTGCGGGGCAAACACGAATGACACAAGGACAATATCCTTTGTGGATGCACCCGGGCACGAGACACTGATGGCTACAATGCTATCAGGTGCGGCTATAATGGACGGTGCGGTACTTGTTATCGCAGCCAATGAAAAATGCCCACAGCCACAGACAAAGGAACACCTGATGGCGCTTAACATCATCGGGATCAAGAATATCGTGATCGTGCAGAATAAAATTGACCTTGTCAAAAGAGAAAAAATTATCGAGCACTATCAACAGATCAAGGAATTTGTCAAAGGCACAGTAGCCGAGGATGCACCAATCGTTCCGATCTCTGCACAACAGAACATCAATATCGATGCGTTGATCGAGGCAATGGAAAAAGTGATCCCTGCACCTGTGCACAAACTTGACAAAGAACCTCACATGCTGATTGCAAGGTCTTTTGACATCAATAAACCGGGATTATCGATCAATAAGATAACAGGTGGAGTAATCGGAGGAACTCTCACAGAAGGTACCATGCATCCGGGTGACGAACTTGAGATCCGTCCGGGCAGAAAAGTTGAGAGCGAAAATATTACAAAATGGGTACCGATCACTACTAAAATATCAAAGATCATCGCAGGTAATGCAGAAGTCGATGAAGCTACACCTGGCGGATTACTGGCAATCGGAACAACTCTTGACCCGACACTTACAAAGAGTGATACATTGACAGGGCAGGTCGCAGGTAAACCCGGCACATTGCCTCCAACTCGTGATATATTCACCATGGACCTTCACTTGCTTGAACGTGTGGTCGGTGCTACCGATGAACTGGAGATCGGAGATATCAAGACCAGTGAACCTTTGATGTTGAATGTCGGTACTGCAACGACTGTTGGTATTGTTACAAGTGCGAGGGCAGATGTGAATGTTGCCGAAGTTAAGCTAAAGCGACCAATATGCGCACAAAGCGGTTCAATGGTAGCGATAAGCAGGCGTGTCGGTTCAAGATGGCGGCTTATCGGAGTAGGAGTAATCAAGGATTGAAGGTTATTATCGATACCAATGCGCTGATGATCCCTGTCCAGTTCAATGTCGATATTTTCGACGAACTGCAGCGTCTTGGATTTGATGAGTTCATAGTTCCACTGGCTGTGATCAATGAACTTGAAACGCTTGTTGATAGAACAAAAGGTAAGAACAAAATGGCGGCTAAAGTCGCACGTTCATTGGCAGACCGATGTGAAATTGTGAATATAACCGGTTTTGCAGATGATGTTATTCTGGAACTTGCCGGTGAGATTGGCGCCGCGGTATTGACCAACGATATTAAACTGAAAAACAGATTATGCGACAGGGGTATTACTGTTGTTTACCTGCGTCAGAAAAATAGATTAGCAACAACGTAATTGTTCACTATCATACTATAATTTAATCACTATAATTCACTATAATATGCCATAACTTAATAATTTCAATCTTACGGGAGATATGTAGATATGTACAAGAAGATGAAACTTGCTGATACGGTACGAATTGCACCCGACCTGCTGGGCAAGGATGTTAATACCAGTGTAAAAAATGCATTAAGAGACAAACTTGAAGGGCGTATCGATAAGACTCTTGGTGCTATTGTTGCGGTCACGGAACTTAATGAAGTTGGTGAAGGACACATTCTTGTCGGGGATGGTGCTGTGTACTATGATGCTACTTTCGAGGCAATTGTGTTTACACCCATACTCCAGGAAGTTGTCGAGGGACTTGTTGTCGAGACCGTGGAATTCGGTGCTTTTGTGAGTATCGGTCCGATGGACGGTCTTTTACATGTGAGCCAGATCACAGATGATTTTATGTCATACGATGGAAAGAATGGCAGGCTTGTGAGTAAGGCAGGAGGCAAGTCACTTGCAGAAGGCGACCATATACGTACACGTATTGTTGCTGTGAGCATTAACGAACGTGAACCAAGAGAGAGTAAGATCGGTTTGACTATGCGCCAGAATGCTCTTGGAAAAATCGAGTGGCTTGAAGAAGAACGAAAGCCAAAATCTGCCGATGATGAGTGATCTTTGCAGGAGGATAAGTCATGAGTGAACAAGTTTGCCGTGAATGTCACAGGATCGTTGCAGG
>JAUVET010000218.1 GCA_030594665.1 Methanosarcinaceae archaeon | reverse complement strand
ATACAATTATAACCACCATCCCGATATCATAACTGCTATCGAATTTGAGGATATGCTCTCTGCCAAGAGCAAGACCGGCATGCGGTTGCAAAAGGCGGATGGCACGATGCCGCAGAAGGTTGCTTTTGCGCTTTGTGTGGGCTCACGGGACTTTAACCGCGGGAACAAGCACTGCTCAAAGGTGTGCTGCCTGTATTCACAGAAGCAGGCACAATTGGTGCTTAAGATGAACAAGGATGCGGATGTGACACTGTTCTACATCGATATGCGCTCAGCCGGCAGGCGGATGGAAGAGTTCTACCAGCATGCGCAGGAAATTGGGGTGAACTTCGTTCGCGGGCGCGTGGCTGAAGTGAATCCACTGGCTAGCGGCGGGTTACAGGTACGTTATGAGGATACACTCCTTGGCGAGAAAGACAGTGATGAGTTCGACATGGTCGTACTGTGTCCTTCACTTAACCCTTCAAGCGGTTCACGCGAACTTGCAGAACAATTAGGTGTACCTGTTGGTGGAGACGGTTTCAATGAAGAGAAACATGTCAAGATCGATCCGGTGAGCACACTGAACCAGGGCGTGTTCGTGGCAGGATGTGCGATCGGACCAAAGGATATTCATGATTCTGTTACGGAATCGATCAGCGCGGCGCACAAGATATCAAGATTCCTTGGCAAAGGTGAGATCTCGATCTCACCCGAAAAACCAGTGATACTTGATGGTTGTGACGGGTGCGGAGTTTGTGTTGAAGTGTGTCCGTATGATGCTCTTGCGATGGATGATGGTAAGTCTAAACCTATACTCGACCCGCTATCATGCAATGCGTGCGGGATATGTGCGGCAGAGTGTACGCAAAAGGCTATCGAGATCGCAAACTATACACGCGGGCAGTTAAAAGCACAGGCTAAAGGAATACTTGATGCTGGCATGGGCGTGATCGTCTACATCGACCCGGCTGCGTATGCGGCTGCTGATATTGCGGGTGTGAACAGGACACTGTATTCACCGCTTATCAGGTTTATTCAGGTGCCGTCCATTCATATGCTGGACGCGGATATCGTGAACCATGCCTATGAGCACGGGGCCGGTGGCGTGATGCTTATTGAGGGCACGACTGACGAGGTACTTACATCGCGGTCCAAAGACATGTACAGTAAGTTGAAGAAGGCTACGAAAGAACACAAGAAGCCTATCAGGTACTCACATATCGAGACTGCTCAGTATGAGAAATTGATGAACCTTCTGAATGTGTTTGCAGATCAGGCGGCAGCAAAAGCGGCTAAGAAGGCTGCGAAGAAAGGGAAAGAAGAGTAGTTTTGATGGGTGTGTGGGCTTCTATTTATTTGTTTTTTGGGGATTTTTAGTTATCTAAATAATTCACATCTTCACAATCTTAATTTAATCCAACATAGGTCATGGTCACTCCCATCGCCACCATGTCTTTTGCGTCGATCAATCCAGGCTCCGGTCTGTTTTTTTCCTAATGAAGGACTTAACCAAATTTGATCGTATAGATCATACCGAGCAGGTTTACCGGATAGTTTAATCCTATATGACCATGCAGCAGAAGATGGCGGAGGATTATCTTTCTTTGGAGGTCTTGTTTCAATGGGATTCACAAGTGCATTAACGAGATTTAGCTCGTCATCTCCAATAAATCCTTGAAGGTGTTGTGAATTAACAGGATCATTCATATCTCCAAGTATGATGAAGCGACTATTGGGTCGTGTTTGATCTTTGACAATCTCTGCAATCATCTGTGCTTGCCGGCTGCGTCGCAAATTGTTCAACTGTTTGGCAACTATTGGATCTTCGCGGAAATCTACATAATGGCTTTTCAGATGATTGTTGAAGATTGTAAACAGTTTTTTCGATCTTGAATGATTCAATATTTGAACCTGAAGCATATCTCGCCCAAAAACCTTTTTCCCGGGATCATCAGGGTGAACCTTATAATTCCATGAGGTGATTCCACCGATCGGAAACTTAGACAGAACACCCACATCAATCAACCGTGGGTCATTACCCTCTACTAAAACAGTATATCTGTACATACCATTCAGGTATTCACGGTTAAAATGTCGTAGCGTATCGAGATCTTCCACTTCTTGAACAGCTAGCACATCCACATTCATTACTTTAATTCGATCTGTGATTCGCTCAATATTTTTTTGGTCTTTTGCCTCAACAAGTTTACCACGATAAGTTCGAATCTTAAAAATATCATCTGGACTGAATTCATATTTAAGTTCACTATCTACAATAGTATCAGTTGCTCTAATTGCCTCAATTTCACCTTTGAAATTGTATCGTGAGAAAAGATTATTCAGGTTAAAGGTTCCAATTGTAATTTCAATAATTCAACACCCCCCAGGGTTAATTTCAAATAAGTTCTTTAATCTCAAAATATAAAAATTCATCTATGATCTCGCCTTCAGTAAAGAAGCGCCGTCGGTAGGCTGCAGGCTGCCGAGCACTAATTAGATCTAGCAAAACGATATATTGCAGTATCCAGTACAATGAAATAGCATTATCCCGAATACTGCTCTAAAACCAACCTGTGAGATAAACATGACATGGAGATTCATCGACACCGATAAGATCGACGGCTACTACAGCGCCGGCGTGTTCGAATCAATTGCAAAACACGTTGGCAGCGGAGAGGTTGACAATACCATCCTGTTCTGGCGCGTCCAGACCCCTGCCGTGTATCTTGGATACCACCAGTATGTAGAAGATGAGATACATGAGGAATACTGCGCAGCCAACGGAATTCAGATAATAAGACGTGTGCTCGGCGGAGGGTGCGGGTTCTGTGATGATGACCAGATATTGTTCTCTATAATCGCCCGCGAGGACGATGGCGCAATACCATCAGATATCCAGGGTGCGTATTCACGAGTCCTTGGCGGGTTGACAAATGCGCTCGATTCACTAGGGTTTGGTGGCGAACTCGAACCCACGCGCAATGCGGTGTATTCTATGGGGCGCAAGATGTCTGGAAACGCACAGGGCAGGTTCGATGGTGCGGTACTGGTCAATGGCAGTTTCCTGCTGGATTTCGGATTTGATGAAATGGACATGGTGCTCAAAAACCCCACAAAGAACCTTGCAGAAGGTGTGACAAATGCGCGGGATGGAATAATCACACTCTCAGAGCTGCTCGGCGGCGAGGATTATGATATAGATCATGTAAAATCTGCAATGAAAACAGGGTTTGAGGATGCGCTTGGGGTGGAGTCACGGCGCGGTGTGTTGACAGATTCGGAGATAGAGGTCGCAGAGCGGTTGAGTGAGAGGCACAGGAGCCGTGATTGGATATATCGGTTGGATGATAAGAGGCGAAAGCGGCGGAATAGGAAAGTTTAGTTATAAAATACCGACGTGCCATTCGCGCGAAGCGCGCGCGTTCCTACCATCATCTAAAAATACATACGATGAATGATATTGGAATGAACGGCATATCTCGCATATCGTTATCAAACTTGACATGTGCACGGGTTGGAGCAAATGGAGTAAGACATATCGTGTGTTTGTATTTTTGATCATTAATGGCGGACTGTGCCGCCTGCGGCGGTTGTTGTGTTGTATTTTGTAGTGTTTTGTTGTGTTGTATTGTTCGCGCCCCTCATCCCCAGTACTCTTTGAACGTCACCCACAATTCCGGCAGACGCTCCTGCA